>NZ_JAQDBC010000006.1:0-114597 GCF_027681725.1 Caecibacter sp. AF58-12pH5A
TGGGGCATAAAGTAGATTCATGCAATACCGATTTACACAAACTATTTTACACTCCCCAATATTATGCAAAAAAACAGAAGGAATTTATGAGCCAATGAGGGATAATGTAAAAAGCTAAAACGGAATATCGAGCGAGATAAGGAAGTCAATGACGAACTGACCGATATGGGCTGGCTCGTCCTGCGGTTCTGGGAGAGTGACATCAAGAAAGAGTTGCAGAGATGCGTGGACTTGGTTTGCGAATACCGCGGAAAATAACTGAATATCATTTGCAATCAGCGGATGCTCATCACGGGCATCCGTGTTTTTTTGCTTCCATAGTACTTAACGATAGCCGTTCTGTCCTGTTACTCCTGAAGACCAAATTTTCAGGAGGTATCCATCATGACGGACGAACAGAAACAACAGATCATTGCCCTGCGCCGGGATGGGGCAGGGTATGGCAGGATAGCGATGCAGCTCCAGATTTCCATCAACACGGTGAAGTCGTTCTGCCGGCGACACAGTCTGGTAGCCAAAACAGCCGGAGCAGTATGCGAACAGTGCGGAAAGCCCATTACCCAGAATCCGGGGCGGAAGCGGAAACGCTTTTGTTCCGATGCATGCCGGAACAAGTGGTGGAACAGCCACCTTGACCTGGTGAAGCGGAATGCTGTCTACACTTTTACCTGCCCGGCCTGTGGAAAAAAATTTATCGTCTATGGCAACAGGCATCGAAAGTTCTGCTCCCATGCCTGCTATATTGCGTATCGGTTTGGGGATGTACGCCATGGATAAGAGGTCGTTTCAAAATGAAACAACCTTCCAGGTGACAATGCATCTGGTAAGGAAAATGATGGCGGCAAAGCTCATCACAGAGAAGGAGTACCGGAACTTCGAACAGGCAATGATTCGCCAATATCAGCCATTTTCAGGGGACTTATACACTTGATAATTGTATCAAACAGAGTGATATATAGTGTCGAAAGGAGATGATTTGATGCGGACTATCCGTAAAATTGAACGAAGCATACCAAATTTAAAGCAACGAAAGAAAGTCGCAGCTTATGCCCGCGTATCCGTGGACTCGGAACGGATGCATCATTCCCTATCGGCACAGGTCAGCTATTACAGCAGCCTCATACAGAAGAACCCGGAGTGGGAATATGCCGGGGTATATGCTGACTACGGGATTTCCGGAACAAGGATAAAGAAACGACAGGAATTCCAGCGGATGTTGGAAGATGCCGAAGCTGGGCAGATAGATGTTATTTTGACCAAGTCCATCCAGCGTTTCGCCCGCAATACCTTGGATCTTCTGCGCACGGTACGCCACTTGAAAGAGATTGGCGTTGAAGTGTGGTTCGAAAAGGAAAATATCCATACTCTGAGCGGTGAAGGAGAACTGATGCTGACTATCCTGGCATCCTTTGCCCAGGAAGAAAGCCGTTCTATCAGTGACAATATCAAATGGCGATTCAAGAAGAAATTTGAACAGGGCATCCCGCATGCCAAGTTCTTTGTTTATGGCTATCGTTGGGAAGACGATAATCTAGTTACCAATCCGTATGAAGCAAAAGTGGTTCAAAGAATCTTCGAGGATTATCTGAGCGGCAAGACCAGAAAAGATATCATACGAGAACTTAAAGCGGAAGGCATCCGTACCATGTATGGAAATTTCTTCAAAGACGCCAGCATCCGGCAGATTCTCACGAATCCTATCTATACTGGTCTTCTCGAAATTCAGAAAACATTTGTGGTTGATCCAATCAATAAGCATCAGATATATAATCACGGCGAAAAAGATAAATACGTGGTGGAACATCATCATGAAGCGATTATAGAGCCCGGCGTGTTTGAACAGGTTCAGGTAGAGATGGCGCGGCGCAAACAGGATGGTCTCCAAAAGGGCGGTTATGCCAGAAAGTTTCTGAATACCTGCTGCTTTACCGGCGTAATCAAATGCGGAATCTGTGGGAAAAGCTATGCGCATGTTGTCCGCAGATATAAAGGAAAGGTCAGTGAATACTGGGCTTGTGAATCGCACAAGGGCAAAGGAACGAACTGTGGCGCTCACGGTTCCATCCCAGAGCCAGCGTTAAAGAAAGCCTGTGCATCCGTCCTTGGGACTGAAGACTTCGAAGAACAGGAATTCCTGCAAAAGGTGACAATGATTGTGGTTCCGGCTTATAAAAAGCTGATGTTCTATATGACCGATGGCCGAGTAATAGAAAAGAATTGGGAATCTACAGCATTGAAGGACTGCTGGACTGAAGAATTGAAGAAAAAGCAGAGAAATTGGATGACGCGATACCGACAGGACGGTGGAACTGGCCGCTTTACGGTTTTCTCAGGACGTATCCGGTGTCCAAGATGCGAAGTAACGTTCATCCGCATCTTGGATAAGCGCAAGGACGGGGCTGTCCCATACTGGCGGGTTCGAGACAGACATAAATGCATACACAGAACAGGTATCAAGGAGGATACCTTGAAAAAGACAGCCGCATCCATCCTTGGAATTCCCGAATTTGATGCGGAAGTGTTCAAAACCCAAATAAAAGATATCGAGATTCAGGAGGACGGAAGCCTGTTGTTCAGATTCCTGGATGGCCATACTGAAGGAGTGGATTTACTATGAGGGTAGTTCAAAGAATACCAGCAACGATTCGAAACTTTAAAGCAAAGCCGCTTGATACTCAACAAAAACGACGGGTCGCCGGCTATGCTCGCGTATCAACAGACCATGATGACCAGATTACCAGCTACGAAGCGCAGGTAGACTATTATACTCGTTATATTAAGGGGCGGGATGATTGGGAATTTGTCGGCATCTATACCGATGAAGGCATCTCAGCCACCAATACCCGCCACCGCGATGGGTTCAAGCGGATGGTCAAGGAGGCCTTGGACGGAAAAATCGACCTCATTGTTACGAAGTCTGTTAGTCGTTTCGCCAGAAATACGGTAGACAGCCTGACGACGGTACGCAAGCTCAAGGACAAGGGCATCGAGATATATTTTGAGAAAGAAAACATCTGGACGCTTGACGACAAGGGCGAACTCCTCATCACCATTATGAGTTCCCTAGCACAGGAAGAAAGCCGGAGCATCTCGGAAAACGTTACATGGGGGCATCGGAAACGGTTCGCTGATGGCAAGGTCAGCGTGGGATTCAGTCATTTCCTAGGATATGACCGTGGGCCGGACGGCAATTTGGTTGTCAACAGGGAACAGGCAAAGACTGTGAAGCTGATTTACCGCTTGTTCCTGGACGGGTATACCTTCCATTCCATTGCCAAGGAGCTGACTGCCAGAGGGTTGGAAACCCCGGCGAAAAAGAAACGCTGGTATCCGGGGACGGTAGAGAGCATCCTGACGAATGAGAAATACAAGGGCGATGCTCTGCTGCAGAAGAGGTTCACCGTCAACTTCCTGACCAAAGAAACGAAGGCGAATGAAGGGGAAGTGCCGCAGTACTATGTAGAAAACAATCACGAAGCCATCATCAGCCCGCAGGTCTTCGACTGGGTGCAGGAAGAAATCAAGCGGCGGCGTGAGGGGAGGAGCCGCTACAGCGGCGTATCCATCTTCTCCAGCAAAATCAAATGCAGCCAGTGCGGCGGCTGGTACGGGGCAAAGGTCTGGCACTCAACCGATAAGTACCGCAGAACCATCTACCGATGCAACGACAAGTTCAAGAGCCACTGCAAGACACCGCATCTGACAGAGGATGATATTAAGGAAGCCTTCATCCGGGCGGCCAATCAGCTCATCGAAAACAAAGCAGATATCCTTAACAGCATCACACTGCTGAAGGAACGGCTCACTGACACAGAAGCCTTGAAAGAGGAGCGGGACAGGCTCAGCACAGATTTGAACCTGCTGGCCGACAAGGTGCAGCAGCTCATAGCAGAGAACGCCAGGGTCGCGCAGAACCAGGATGATTATGACCGGAATTACAACGAACTGGTCAGCCGGTATGAAGCGGTGAAGACACAGTACAACAAGACCTGTGAAGCTATCCAGTATCGCAAAGCCCGGAGCCGTCAGATGGACAGCTTCATCAGGGAGCTTCGGGATCAGGATCTCATCAAGGAGTTTGATGCCAGGCTGTGGGGCAGCCTGGTGGATTTCATCACAGTGTACAGCAAAGATGATATCCGGGTGACCTTCAAGGACGGGACGGAAATCAGAGCATAAAAAAGTCAGGGCAGTTTGCCAACTGAATGGCAGCTGCCCTGACTTTTTTATATTGCTTTTAACTGGGCGCGCAGTCTGGCTTCCGCTTTGTGATAAATGGTATCCAGAATATCCGCGTCATCTAAGCCCATGATATTAGCTCCTTGTTGTAGATTTCTTTTGTTCCAGTATACCATGATGGCGCAGATTTGTAAGGAAAAGAGTGAACCTGCCTATGCGCACGGGGGTGTTCAAAATCCCTGCTATCGTTCGATTGTATCAAATACAGACACCTTTGAGACGATATTTATACGACAGGCGCCACCCTGGAAGCCTGTGCCAAAACACTAAAAAAAGGCGGCGCCGTTACCGTGACCGGATTGGTCATGGCCAGCGGTGGCCGCTAACAGAAAAACGCTCCTTTCCCTGTTTTTGGGAAAGAAGCGTTTTGTTTACCTGATTTTTAGCCCAACGTTTCTATGAAAGCTTTGACAATTTCCGGATCGAAGAGTAACCCGGAGGCACTGAATAATTCACGGATGGCCTGGGATTTGGTCTTAGCCCAAAATTCAGTACTCGGATTGATGATCGTATCGTAGTAGTCGGCTACAGCAATGATGCGGGCACCGAGGGGGATGTTTACACCCCGCAAATGCTTGGGAAAACCGGAACCATCCCAGCGTTCATGATGATAGACAATGTAAGGGATAATATCCTGACAACAGGGGATATTTTCCAATAAATTGCCACCGGCTGCGGCATGCCGCTTGTACATTGCTTTTTCACTGCGGTTCAGATAAGGAATTTTACTCAGCAGCATATTAGAAACAAAAAGCAGGCCAACATCGTGAAGCAGTGCGGCATGCTTAATTTGTCCGATTTCACTTTTGGGAAGCGCCAGTTTAGCGGCTACGCTGACGCTGTAATTCGCTACCTGCAGGGAATGCAAGTACAGCCGTTGATTTTTAAATTGTATAAATTGAAGTAATTCTGCAGTTATCGAATCGAGTGATTCCCGCTCTTCCGAACCGATACCGGCAGATTGCTTAAGTGACATCATGAACATAAGGACAAAACCTTTCCGTAAAACTTATGACTTTCTCTTCTGATATGTCCGGGCGCGTTTGCTGCGTTTTGGATGGCGCAGGATCGTAAACATTTTGGCACTGGTCCGTTTAATGCGGGCACCGGTATTTTTCATTCTCCGTACGGTCGTGATCTTATTCTTGCGCTTAGGGCGCATATCACGGATAGAGCCAAAATCGCCGCGGCGTATGCTCGTGGCTTTAATCCGGTCAGACTGCAAGCTGAGCTTCAAGGCACTCATAATCTTACTGGCCTGGATATCTGTATTAAAACTGTAAATATCGATGGCTGCGTAGGACAAATCCGGGTATACGTGCATGCACAAATGAGCATTGCCGGAAACGGCAATACAAGTCAGCTCGTTATCGCGGTGATAAAAACTGGCGCCTTCCAGTGTCGCACCGACGAGCTCCAACGCACGCTCAACAAGAGGCCGAAGATCTTCCGGACTCGAAAATGCAGCCTTACAATTATAAAAGTCGATCAGTAAGTGTTTCCCTAACATATTATTCATAAAATCCACCTGTCGTTTAGTTACAGTTAATTATATAATTTTTTAGCGTGCTTGTAAACGTGATTTCAAAATACGAAATATGTCTACCTTAGCATACTGATTTAGTATGCAGAAACGGAAGAAAGGAATTGACAACGCCATAGGATGCCAAATAGTGCCGCTGTCAGGGCACTGGCAGCGGCCTATATGACAAGGGTATCAGGTCTGATGGCATAATACACTATATATTACAGGATGATTCCCTATCTGTCCAGTGAAATAAAAGAAAATATGAAAAAAACAGTCTTTTGTAATGCAAAACACGCTGCAGTGCGTGGGGCACTGCAGCGTGTCAGTCTCTTTAGAAAGAGATGAAAGGATTATGCTTCTTGCTGCCGGTAAGGCGTAAAGGTAAACTGGCCGTTTTCGTAGCCAATGGAAACCGTATCGCCTTCGCGGACGGCACCACTGATGATGTCGCGGCTCAGGGCCGTTTCGACGGTATGAACGATGAGGCGGCGCAGGGGACGGGCACCGAACTGCGGGTTGAAGCCCTGGTCGGCCAGCTGCTGCAACGCTTCGTCGGTCCAGGTCAGATGTACTTTGACCTGTTTTTCCAGACGTTCGCTCAGCCGTTTGAGGAGGATAGACGCGATGTTCTGGACCTGTTCCTTGCCGAGCGCCTTGAAGACGACGATGTCATCGACACGGTTCAGGAATTCCGGACGGAAGTACTGTTTGAGCAGTTCCCGTACTTCTTTATCAGCCTGTTCGAAGCTGTCGGCTTCAAGAATCTGGTGCGAGCCCAGATTGCTGGTCATGATAATGATCGTGTTCTTGAAGTTGACGACCCGTCCCTTGCCATCGGTCAGACGGCCGTCATCGAGGATCTGCAGGAGGACGTTGAAGATATCCGGATGGGCCTTTTCGATTTCATCGAGGAGGATGACACTGTACGGGTGACGGCGTACGGCTTCTGTGAGCTGGCCGCCTTCGTCATAGCCGACGTATCCCGGAGGCGCCCCGATGAGACGGGAAACCGTGTGCTTTTCCATGTATTCGCTCATATCGATACGGATAATATTGCGTTCGTCATCAAAGAGCGTTTCTGCCAGCGTCTTGGCCAGTTCGGTCTTGCCGACACCGGTCGGGCCGAGGAAGATGAACGAGCCGATAGGACGGTTCGGGTCCTTGATACCGGCGCGGGCACGGATAATGGCATCGCTGACGACGCGTACGGCTTCGTCCTGGCCGACGACGCGTTCGTGGAGCGTATCATCGAGGTGGAGCAGTTTTTCCCGTTCGCCGGTCATCATCTTGGTGACCGGAATGCCAGTCCAGCGGCTGACGACGGAGGCGATATCTTCTTCGCCTACTTCTTCCTTCAGGAGCTGCGAATCTTTATGTTCTGCCAGGAATTGTTCCTGGTCGTCCAGCTGTTTCTGCAGTTCCGGCAGTTTGCCGTATTTCAGTTCCGACGCCTTGGCCAGGTCGTAGTCCCGTTCGGCTTTGGCCATTTCGTTCTTTACGGAATCCATTTCCTTCTTGATGGCCTGTGTGCGCAGGATGGATTGCTTTTCTTTATCCCATTTTTCCTTGAGCTCTGTTTCCTGGGCCTTCAGTTCTTCTTTCTTTTCCGTAATCTTTGCCAGGCGTTCCTTGGAGGCGTCGTCTGTTTCCTTGTTCAAGGACTGTTCTTCGATTTCCAGCTGCATAATCTTATGGCGGATTTCGTCGAGCGGTGCCGGCATGGATTCGATTTCCGTACGCAGCTTAGCTGCGGCTTCATCGACCAGGTCGATGGCTTTATCCGGCAGGAAACGGTCGGAAATGTAGCGGTCTGAAAGGACAGCAGCGGCGACAAGGGCTTTATCACGGATGCGGACACCGTGATGGACTTCATAGCGTTCCTTCAGGCCACGCAGGATGGTGATCGTGTCTTCTACAGACGGCTGGTTGACCATGACAGGCTGGAAACGACGTTCCAGAGCGGCATCCTTTTCGATGTACTTCTGGTATTCGTTCAGCGTCGTGGCGCCGATGCAGCGTAATTCGCCACGGGCCAGCATCGGCTTCAAAATGTTGCCGGCATCCATGGAGCCTTCGGAGGCACCGGCACCGACGACGGTGTGGATTTCATCGATGAAGAGGAGAATCTGGCCTTCCGATTTGGAAATTTCATTAAGTACGGATTTCAGTCGTTCTTCAAATTCACCGCGGTACTTAGCACCGGCAATGAGGGAGCCCATGTCGAGGGAGTAGAGGGTTTTGTTCTTCAACGATTCCGGTACGTCGCCGGCGATAATCCGCTGGGCCAGGCCTTCGACGATGGCTGTCTTGCCGACGCCCGGTTCACCGATGAGGACCGGGTTGTTCTTCGTCCGGCGCGAGAGGATTTCTACGGTACGGCGGATTTCATCGTCACGGCCGATGACCGGGTCGAGTTTGCCTTTACGGGCTGCGGCGGTCAGGTCGCGGCCGTATTTTTCCAAGGCCTTATAGTTGCTTTCCGGATTATCGGAATTGACGTTTTGTTTACGGTTCTTGCGGATGGCCGACATGATCTTATCTTTGACCAGGCCAAATTCACGACAGAGGTTCTGGACGTCGCTGTCGCTTTCTTCGGCAATCCCGAGGAGCAGGTGTTCCGTGCTGATGTATTCATCATGCATGGATTCGGCATACTGCTGTGCCTTGCCGATGACCCGGGCCATTTCGACGGCCATAGACATCTGGCTCTGGCCCTGGACGGACGGAATCTTTTTGAGGAGCTGTTCCAGGCGGGCCTGGAGCATAGGCACATCAGTGCCGCATTCCGTAAAGATGGTAGACAACAAGCCTTCCGGTTCTTTAACCAGGCCCATGAGGACATGGACCGATGTAATTTCCTGATTATAATGAAGTGCTGCTATCTGTTGAGCCGTCTGAAAGGCTTCGATGACTTTTTGTGTGTATTTTTCGTTTCCCATAATTAAGACCTCCTTGCGTATGGTGCAAGTCTGTGCAGTAAGATAGTGAACAACTAAGTTCAAGTATCATTATACTCATAAAAGTCAAAAAGTCAATAGAACAAAAGGAAAAAGACAAAAAATGAAAAATAAACAAAAAAAGACCCGCTCATTCCGGGTGGAAGGCGGGTGACTCGTAGTAATCGGCATGGCCCTTGCGGGCTGTACGGGCTGTGAAACAGTAGTGCTGTATATCTGTAGCGCGAAGGTCCAGCCCTAGCTGCGCCTGGCCTAAGGGCGAGAGAAAGGGCCGGCTGTCTTTGATGCGGTTAAGCATGGGGAAATGCGTGGCAGCTTCTTTAATCAGGGCGGCACCGCGGCGGTTTAAGGCGAGGATGCGGCCATACTGGGGCCCTTCGCTGTACGACTCATCCATCAGGGACTGTGACGGCTGGAGCAGTGTATAGGCTCCCATGCGGCACAGACGGCTGTAGGCGTAGCGTTTGGTCTTTACGGCAGCTAAGGCAACTTCATAGGAAAGAGCCTCGCTCATCATGCGGTACCAACGGTTTTCCAGGCCTTCGCTAAAGGCCGGGAGGGTGGCCAGCTTTTCCGGCGTGAGCAAGCGGTTTTGGAGAAGTACGAAATCGCCGTAGCGGTCATAGTCCGTATAGGCGCCGCAGACCAGGAGTTTTTTTACGGCAGCCTGGCAGTTTGCCGGCAAATAGGCTGCGGCCTGGTCTGTCAGGCCCCGGGCCGTAAGCTCGTGCCGTAAGGACGAAGCGCTCGTGTACGTACCGCCCAGACCACTGGTATGATCGCTGCCCTGCCGGGGCACGGGAACGAAGGCAAGGGCCTGGCCGGAGGCGGTAATAGCCTTGGCGTATTCTAAGGCCAGAAGCGCATTGGGCTGCTGCAACAGGGAGGCCAAATCCGGGGCCGCTGCTGTTATGGCGTCAGTCAGGGCCTGGCCGGCTGTACGTCCATGCCCGGTTGCGCTGCTTTCTTGGGCTATGCGGGCCAGGCGCAGGAAATCGCCGGCTGTCCCTGTTTCGACGCCGCAGGCCAGGTGTGTGCAGCCCAGCCGCAGTGCCAGGCCTACGCCGCCGGCAGCAAACCCGGCGGCACTCGACAGGGCGTAAACTGCCGGCAGCTCTACGACGCAGTCCGCTCCATTTTGCACGGCCATAGAAGCACGCTGCCATTTAGAGAAGAGGGCCGGCTCACCGCGCTGGACGAAGGACCCGCTCAGGATGACGACGAGCACCGCATGAGGACCAAAGTGCCGGCGCAGTGTGGTGAGTAAATACGCGTGGCCCGTATGAAAAGGATTGAATTCAGCGATGATGGCAATAGCAGCAGGCATGGCAGACTCCTTAAGGAACTAATAGATAATACATAGTATATTATACGGGCAAAAATGGGTATTTAACAGGGATTTGACGAGACATTTTACAATTTCTCCTTTTTCTCTTTTCTAGAATATGCTATAATTAAACAAGTCTGTTAGAAAGCATAATAGGTGATAGTATGAAGAGAATGAAAAAATTCCTGGTTTCCGCGCTGGCTGCGGCTTCCTTTTTTCTTTTGACCGGTTGCGGTAACGAAACCATCATGGAAGAATACAGCTTCGGCTATACGCAGCTCAAATCCGGCAATTCAGAGGTATATCTGATGACACCTGTCCAATTAGGTGAAATGCATCAAAAAGACGGAACCAATTTTTATGGTGCCAACGATGCCCATTGGATTATTACGGCAGAATCCCGGCCGGCCAGCAGCACATCTGTGCAGGCGTGGGCGGAAGAACCTACGTATATGCTAGCGCAGACGGCAACACTTTCTGATCTGCAGAAAACAGTAACGCAGACCACTGTTCTTGATAAGCCGGCGACGGAAGTTGAAGCGACCTTTAACCTCAATGTCCAGGGCCGCACGGTCAAGATGGCGGGGCGCAGCCTGTTTTTTGAAGATAAAGACCAAGTATGGGATATTACGTATTTGTACTCAGACAACGATGCTGTAGGCAAAGAGGTAATTGATCATGTCTTTGGTCAAATCAAAAATAATTAGAAGAATACACGAAAGAAGGTAAATTGCATGATCGTATTGGTTGTAAACTGCGGCAGTTCGTCCTTGAAATACCAGTTGGTAAACATGGACAATGAAGAAGTCATGGCAAAAGGGTTGGTAGAAAAAATCGGACTTTCCGATTCTCTGCTGACACACAAATGGAATGGCCAGAAAAAAGAAGTACAGCAGTCTATTCCGGATCATCAGGTTGCAGTAAAGCTGGTATTGGACATCCTTACTGATGCAGAATGCGGCGTTATCAAATCGATGGACGCTATCGACGCTGTTGGCCACCGTGTTGTCCATGGCGGGGAAGAATTTGCTTCCTCCACAGTTATTAACGACGAAGTCATGAAAGCCCTGGAAAAATGCTCTGCCATGGCTCCGCTGCACAACCCGCCGAACATTATCGGTATCAACGCCTGCAAAGCTATTATGCCGAACGTACCGCAGGTTGCTGTATTTGATACGGCATTCCACCAGACAATGCCGCCGAAAGCTTTTATGTATGGCCTTCCGTATGAATTGTATAAAGAAGACGGCATCCGCCGTTATGGCTTCCACGGCACAAGCCACCGCTATGTAGCCGGCCAGATCGCCAAGGTTATGGGCGTACCGCAGGAAAAACTCCGCGTTATCAACTGCCACTTGGGTAACGGCTCTTCCTTAGCCGCTATCAAATATGGCAAATGCGTTGATACGACCATGGGCTTCACACCGCTCGCCGGCGTTCTCATGGGTACACGCTGCGGCGATATCGACCCGGCCATCGTCCTCAACGTTATGGACAAACACAACCTTTCCACGAAAGAAATGGATACGCTCATGAACAAGAAATCCGGTGTACTCGGTATTTCCGGCGTTTCCAGCGACTTCCGTGATCTCGGCGAAGCTGCCAAAGAAGGTAACGAACGCGCTCAGCTCGCCCTCGATATGTTCCACTATCAGGTACGCAAACTGATCGGTGCCCTGGCTGCTGCTATGGGCGGCGTCGACGTCATCACCTTTACGGCCGGCGTTGGCGAAAACGGTATTGAAGACCGCGCAGCTATCTGCGAAGGCCTCGAATACTTAGGCGCAAAACTTTGCCCGGAACGCAACAACGTACGTGGTAAAGATGCGCTCATCAGTACGGACGACTCTACAGTTAAACTGTATGTCATCCCGACAAACGAAGAAATCATGATTGCCCGCGATACAAAGGAACTCGTTTCCAAATAATTTGCGGCAGTAGTCAGCAGATACCTGGTTGAGGGGCCGGGCATTGGAATGTTGCAGTACATACTGCCTGCTTCTGATGCCCGGCCCTTTTTCCATAGCAGAAAGGAGGGGAATAATGAAGCTCTTATATTGGGATATTGACGGTACCCTTGTCAATACGGGTATGGCCGGTATGAATGCCATCTACGAGGTATTCCATGAACTCAAAGGCGATGATCAGGCTGTGCCGAAAATTTCTGCCGGCGGCCGGACGGACAACTACATTTGCCAGCAGCTCTTGTACCAGGCTACAGGCGTCATGCCTGACGATGAAGAAGTCAATGCGTTTTGCCGGAACTATGAAAAGCATCTTATGAAATGGCTGCAAAAGATGAACGGTGAAATCATTCCGCCTGTACGGGATCTCTTGCCCTTTTTTGCGCAGCATCCGGATTTTCATCAATGCCTGCTTACGGGGAACAGCATTCATGGGGCCCGTATGAAACTGGACTTTTTCAACCTTTCACAATACTTTGACTTTGACCATTCCGGTTTTGCCCGCAATTTCTACTATCGCGATGATATGGCTAAATATGCCTATGATATTGCCGAAAAGACCTGGGGCAGTGAAATCGAAGCCATGTATGTCATTGGCGATACACCCTATGATATACAATGTGGCAAGGCCATCGGCGCCTATACGGTTTCCGTCGCTACGGGCCATTATACGTATGAGCAGCTGCAGACCCATACGCCGTGGGTATTGCTGCACCGCCTGCCGGAACCGGAAGCATTCCTGCAACTTTTATCACAACCAAGGTAACTACGATCATATAGAAACGCCCTGTGCCGGCATAACAGCTTATTTCGGCACAGGGCGTTTTGTTTTTCCTCTCTATTTTGTTGTCAAGGCGTCGATGATTTCATACAGCTCTTTTTTCAGCCGGTCCATTTCTTCAGGCGAAAAGAGCGTACCCTTGCGGTTTAACAGACAGCCCATTTGGTGGGGAATGTCTGCAGCCTGGTCGCGCAGGGCCAGGCCTTTTTCCGTAAGTGCAGCCATGAGCAGCCGTTCATCCTCCGGCTTGCGGTAGCGGCGGATAAAGCCTTGGGCTTCGAGCTTCTTCAATACCGGTGTCAGTGTACCGGAATCGAGGAGCAGACGCTGGCCCAGGTCATGCATAGAGATTTCCTTTTCTTCCCAAAGGACCATCATCGTAATATATTGGGGGTACGTAATACCCAGCTTCTTGAGCATAGGGTGATAGGCCGCCACAATTTTACGGGCGCTGGCATAGAGGGGAAAACAAAGCTGGTTTTGTAATAATAAAGGATCGTATTTTTTAGTAGTCATAGTGCTGCTCTCCATTACAATAAGATTAGCTTTATTGTAATGCTAAAGCACAAACAAGTCAAATTTTATTTTACATAATTTGATTTGACAAAATAGAAAAACCATGTATAATAAAGGCATGGAGAAAAAGAAACACTGAAGCAGAAAAAGCTGCTGCAGTTTCCTATAAAACTTATTATATAACCGAACAGGAGGAATGGAACATGAACGTATATGATTTTACTGTAAAAACAAACCGCGGTGTAGAAAAATCGTTAAGTGAATATAAAGGTAAGGTATTATTAATCGTTAATACAGCCAGCAAATGTGGCTTTACGCCGCAGTTTGAAGAATTGCAGAAACTGTACGAACAGTATAAAGATAAAGGCTTGGAAATCCTCGGTTTCCCGTGCAATCAGTTTGCCGAACAGGATCCGGGTACAGCTGATGAAATCCAGGATTTCTGCCGTGTCAACTATGGCGTCACTTTCCAGATCTTTGAAAAAGGCGATGTCCGTGGCGAAACGGCTCAGCCCCTCTTTAAATATCTGACGGAACAGAAAGGCTTTAAGGGCTTTGACATGAATCACCCCATCGCTCCTGTTTTGGTCGAAGCCTTGAAAGCGAACTTCCCGGAATTCCTCGAAGGCGATGGCATTAAATGGAACTTTACGAAATTCCTCATCGATCGTCAGGGCAACGTAGTAGAACGCTTTGAACCGACGACGGTTCCTTCGGCTATTGCCGGGGATATTGAAAAACTCCTCTAAGAACACTGCAGCAGTACAATAAAAAAAGAAGGCGTGGAGAAATCCACAGCCTTCTTTTTTTATTGTACTGTCAGTTGCCCAGCTTCCACGTATTTTCTAATACCTGGAAACGCAGGTCATGCCATTTCTTGGTGAGATCCTGTAACGATTCATATGTAGAGTACAAGAGGTTGTTGTGCTTGTCACTGGCCTGTTCGAGCTGTACCAGCCGTATTTCCTGCAAGCGGGTTTGTTCCTGCAGCAGGGAAATCTGATATTGCAGTGCTATGATCCAAATAAATTGGATGACTACGAGGATACAGGCGACTATGGCCGTGAGAATCACTGCTTTATGTAAGCCCGGCAGGGCCTTATACTGCTTTTTGAGTGATTCCTTTTGCAGTCTGTATTCTTCTTCAGGAAGTATCGTATCCCTTTCCGACACGGTCGTGTCCGAAAGAGATACGATGTGTTTTTTCATAAAATGGGGAATCTTCAAGATGCTAAAGCCCTTTCTCCGTTATGGCCTGGACCGGTCTCAGACGTTGGAAATAATACGCGTCTTGTTGCGGACGAAATCAAGCCAGAGCTGGGCTGCATGGGACAGGTAGTGACCCCGTTTCCAGATGACGTAGAGGACATGCATGATTTCCGGTTCGACGAGGGGACGGACGACGACGGATTCGCAGACCCGCGGGTTCGATTCCTTGTTCGGGCAGATGCGGCTCGGCAGGAGGGCTACGCCCAAATTGGCCACAACGGTCTGGATCATGAGATCACGCTGGCTCGTTTCAAAGACGATTTTCGGCTGGAAACCGATTTTCTTGCAGTCCTGAATGATTTCGTCGTGGAGATTGAAATCATCACGGTAGAGAACGAGCGATTCATTGGCCAGCTTTTTGAGAGGAATAGATTTTTCCTTCGACAGGATATTGTCGCGATGGATGATGACATTCATGGGATCCTGTGTGAGGAAGAACGATTCGAATTCCTTTTCCTTCGGCTGCGTGCAGACGATACCTAAATCGATGAGGCCTTCCTGGACGCTGATTTCAACCTTTTTTGAACCGTGTTCATAGAGGTCCAGCTCGATTTGCGGGTATTCCTGCTTGAATGCACCCAGCAGGTTGGCAAAAATTGGTGCGCCCGTGATCGGGGGCAGGCCGATGAGGACCGTGCCTTGTTCCAGCTTGAATTCATTTTCGAAGTCCGTCTTCAAATGTTCAAACATGAAGACGACGCGTTTGGCGTGGGACAGGAAAATTGTCCCGGCGTCCGTTAATTCTACGGCTTTGGCATTGCGCATAAACAGAACGACACCGAGTTCCTCTTCTAAGGCCTTGATCGTACGGCTGATAGCCGACTGGGATATATGCAACGTGCGCGCGGCTTTACTGAAGGATTTTTTGTCCGCTACTTCGACGAAATATTTAAGATGATGGAAATCCATAGTGTTACCTCCTGTTAATGAACACCAAAAGAGTATATGTTTACAGATAAGAACAGGTGAATATTAAAAATAGCATAAACGGGAGTATTGAATTATACCAGGTGAAAGCCTATAATTAGTTTGTAAGGACGAACTAATTATGAAGTTCAGCATTCGGAAGCATAATTAAAATGAAACATAGCAGTGGCCTGTTCATTGCAACTATGTAATACTACCTTATATAGTATTACATAAAAAAGATAATAGCAATACTTTTCGCGGAATCTTTATAAGTTTTTTATAAGGTCTGCCTGTTTATGCTGTAAATAAGCATGAAAAGGACGCAAAAAGCAAGCAATTTTTAATGAACGCAAAGGCTTATGCGAAAAACGGTATGCAAATAAGGAATGATGAACGGTTTTGTTCTTATGCGATTTTGTTTATCAACGTGAGATATCTTGTTGTTGCTGCTAAAAAAATTGGATATCTTGTGTTGCTTTATAGTTTCTACTTTACAATAAGGAGCGTGTTTTATCTATGAGTAAATTCAAAACCATGGATGGTAACGAAGCTGCTGCATGGGTCTCCTATGCATTTACTGAAGTTGCCGCAATCTATCCTATCACTCCGTCTTCGCCGATGGCTGAACACGTAGATGACTGGGCTGCTGCTGGTATGAAAAACCTCTTCGGTAACACTGTAAAAGTTGTTGAAATGCAGTCCGAAGCTGGTGCTGCCGGTGCATTCCATGGCTCGTTACAGGCTGGTGCTTTGACCACTACATATACGGCTTCCCAGGGCTTCCTGCTCATGATTCCGAACATGTACAAGGTTGCCGGCGAAATGCTCCCGGGTGTATTCCACGTTGCTGCCCGTGCACTGGCTAACCATGCACTGAGCATCTTCGGCGATCACCAGGACGTTATGTCTGCTCGTGCTTCCGGATGCTGTCTCTTGGCAGAATCCAACGTTCAGGAAGTTATGGACCTGGCTGGTGTTGCTCACCTGGCTGCTCTTAAAGGTTCCCTTCCGTTCATCAACTTCTTCGATGGCTTCCGTACATCCCACGAAATCCAGAAAGTTGAAGTAATGGACTTCGACAACTTCCGTAAACTGATCGATTGGGACGCTGTTAAAGCCTTCCGTAATCGTGCCCTCAATCCGGATGCTCCGGAAATCCGCGGCACTGCAGAAAACCCGGATATTTACTTCCAGCACACAGAATCCCGCAACAGATTCTATGACGCTATGCCGGACATCGTTGCTGACTACATGGCTCAGATTTCTGAAATCACTGGCCGTACATACAAACCTTTCAACTACTATGGCGCTGCCGATGCTGAATACGTTGTCGTATCCATGGGCTCCCTCTCCGACGTAGTTAAAAAGGCTGTTAACTACTTGAACGGCAAAGGCGAAAAAGTTGGTTCCATCAACGTTCACCTCTATCGTCCGTTCTCTGCTAAACACCTCCTCGAAGTATTGCCGAAAACGGTTAAGAAGATCGCCGTTATCGACCGTACAAAAGAACCGGGCTCCCTCGGCGAACCGCTGTACCTCGATATCGTTGACTTCGTAAAAGAACAGGGCCTCAACATCGATGTAATCGGCGGCCGTGCCGGCCTCGGTTCCAAAGACGTTATTCCTGAAGACGTTATTCCGGTATTCGAAGAAGTTAAGAAAGAAAACCCGATCAACGGCTTCACGATTGGTATCGTCGACGACGTTACGAACCTGTCCTTGCCGCGTGCTCCTAAGGTTCCTGACAATGCAGAAGGCCTTACATCCTGCAAATTCTGGGGCTTCGGTTCCGACGGTACTGTTGGCGCTAACAAATCCGCTATCAAGATCATCGGTGACCACACGGACATGTATGCACAGGCATATTTCGCATATGACTCCAAGAAATCCGGCGGCGTAACGATTTCTCACCTTCGTTTCGGTAAAGACCCGATCGATATGCCGTACCTGATCGACGCTGCTGACTACATCGCATGTCATCGTCAGTCCTATGTAAAACGCTTTGACCTCCTCCGTGGTATCAAAGACGGCGGCACATTCATGCTGAACTGCACCTGGACAGACGAAGAACTCGACAAAGAATTGCCGGCTAAGATCAAACGCGATATCGCTAAGAATCACGTTAAATTCTATACCCTGAACGGCGATGCTATCGGCCAGAAACTCGGCCTCGGCACACGTATCAACATGGTAATGCAGGCTGCCTTCTTCGCACTGGCAAAAGTTATTCCTTTGGATGACGCTGTTAAATACCTGAAAGACTCCATCGTTAAGAGCTACGGCAAAAAAGGCCAGAACGTCGTTGACATGAACTGGGCTGCTGTAGATGCTGGCGTTGGCGAATTCCATGAAGTTAACTATCCGGCTTCCTGGGCAGATGCTACAGATGAAGTAGCAGAAGGCCGCCCGACTCCGAAGTACTTCAGCCAGGTTGCTGCTCCAGTCCTCGGCCAGGTTGGCGATGACCTCAAAGTATCCGACTTCGTTGGTCGTGAAGATGGCACTATGCCTTCCGGCACCTCCCAGTTCGAAAAAGCAGGCCCGGCTCTTCATGTTCCTTCCTGGGACAATGAAAAATGTATCGGCTGCATGCAGTGCTCCTTCGTCTGCCCGCACGCTACGATTCGTCCGGCTCTGACGACAGAAGAAGAATTGAAAGCTGCTCCGGCTGGCTTCAAAGCTGCTACCAAAGCTAAATCCGGTAAAGAATACAATGTAACCATCGTCGTTGACCAGCTCGACTGCCTCGAATGCGGCAGCTGCGTAAACGTCTGCCCGGTTGGCGCTCTCTCCATGGTTCCGAACACAGACGAAGAACGCTCCAAGATGGACCTCTGGTACTATGCACAGGACAAGGTTACACCGAAAGTTAATCCGCAGAACAAGAAGACCGTTATCGGTTCTCAGTTCGAACAGCCGCTCCTCGAATTCTCGGGCGCTTGCGCTGGTTGCGGTGAAACACCGTATGTCAAACTGCTCACACAGCTCTTTGGCGATCGCATGATGATTGCTAACGCTACAGGCTGCTCCTCCATTTGGGGTGCATCTGCTCCGGTAGCTCCGTATACAGTAAACGCTAAAGGCCATGGTCCTTCCTGGGCTAACAGCCTCTTCGAAGATGCTGCAGAATATGGTCTCGGCATGTTCATGGGCGTTGACAAAGTACGTACAGACTTGGCAGGCAAAGTTGAAGCTGCTAAAGCTGTTGCTTCTGAAGAACTCCAGGCTGCTCTGAGCGACTGGGCTGCTAACCTCCATGAAGGCGAAGGTTCCCGTGAACGCGCTGAAAAACTGGTTGCCCTCCTCGAAAAAGAAGCTGCCGGCAAAGCTGCTCTTGAAGAATTCCTCGACAAGAAACAGTTCCTCGTTAAACGTTCCCACTGGATCATCGGTGGTGACGGTTGGTCCTACGATATCGGTTACGGCGGCGTTGACCACGTACTCGCTTCCGACCAGGACGTAAACGTTCTCGTACTCGATACAGAAGTATACTCCAACACAGGCGGCCAGTCCTCCAAAGCTACACCGACTGCTGCTGTTGCACAGTTCGCTGCTTCCGGTAAACGTACGAAGAAAAAGGACCTTGGCATGATGGCCATCTCCTATGGTTATGTATATGTAGCTCAGGTAGCTATGGGCGCTGACAAGAACCAGCTGATCAAAGCTATGACTGAAGCTGAAGCATATCATGGTCCGTCCCTCGTTATCTGCTACGCTCCTTGCATCAACCATGGTATCCGTAAGGGCATGGGCAAGAGCCAGACAGAAGAACAGCTCGCAGTTAAATGCGGTTACTGGGATCTCTTCCGTTACAACCCGGATCTCAAAGAAGCTGGCAAGAATCCGTTCAGCCTCGACTCCAAAGAACCGGATTACAGCAAATTCCAGGAATTCCTCATGGGCGAAGTTCGTTATGCTTCCCTCAAGAAAGGCTTCCCGGAACAGGCCGATGCATTGTATGCTAAGACCGAAGCTGATGCCAAAGCTCGTCGTCAGTCTTATGTACGCTTCCAGAAAGCTTTCGAAGACTAATTACGAACAAGTGCATATTGCATAAAGACACAAGCCCCGCTTCGGCGGGGCTTTGTTTTACTATTGATAATAGCAAATCGAAATAAGAAAGAGTACCGGGTTTTCTCAATTTTCGTAAACTGAAAAAACGCATTATTTTGCCTCAATTATTAATTTTAGCCTTTATTTTGAGAATATATTGTGATAGAATAGATGTATGGTTTTGAAAGTGATTATTTTTTGAGAATGCGTTGTGATCTAATGAAGAAAAAATGGCTTGAACCTGCTGTAGAACAGGATATGATTGATACATTTTCACAAAACTTAGGGATTTCGCCCATCTTAGCACGTATCCTGTATAATCGTGGGATTCATGACCTCCAGGAGGCCGATCACTTCTTGCATGATACGAGCGACGATTTGTATGATCCTTTTTTGATGAAAGATATGAAAAAAGCTGTCGTACGGATTGCCGCAGCCTTAGAGAGAAAAGAAAAGATTGTCATTTACGGAGATTACGATGTCGATGGCATTACATCGACATCGTTATTATATTCTGTCCTTCGCGACTTAGGCGGTACGCCGGACTACCATATTCCGCGGCGGCACACGGAAGGCTATGGCCTCAATGAGGAGGCTCTGGAAAGCCTGGCCGAAGCGAAGACAGACCTCTTAATTACCGTAGACTGCGGCATTGCATCGCACGATTTGGTCCAGGCCTTTAAGGACCGCATGACGATTATTGTCACGGACCACCACACACCGCCTGATCCCTTGCCGCCGGCCTACGCCATTTTAAATCCCAAACAGCCCGGCTGTCCCTATCCGTTCAAGGACCTGGCCGGCGCCGGCGTAGCCTATAAACTGTGTCAGGCCCTGTGGCAGTACCTACGCCATGATTCCCTGCCGGGCTATACGGAATTGGCAGCCTTAGCGACCATTGCCGATCTCGTTTCCTTAAGCGGCGAAAACCGCATTCTCGTTACGACAGGGCTGCAGCGCATGCAGGAAGGGTATAACACGGGACTGCAGGCCTTATTAAAACAGGCGGGCTTAGAGGACAAACCTATTTCAGCCGGACGCATCGCGTTTACGGTGGCGCCGCGCCTCAATGCGGCAGGCCGTCTGGAAGATGCCGTTCAAGGAGTAAAACTGCTCCTCGAAACGGATCCGGACGAAGCCCTGGCCGAGGCCAAAAAGTTAAGTGACCTGAATACAGAACGCCAGGAAATTGAACGGCAAATCACGGCTAAGGCGAAAGAGCAGATTCTTGCCGGCGGTCACGAGCACGATGGCGTGCTCATCGCCTGGGGCGGTCCGGAGTGGAACCCCGGCGTCATCGGCATTGCGGCGTCGCGCCTGGTAGAAGCCTTTTACCGGCCGACCCTGGTCATTAGCGTCAAGGACCACGTAGGTAAAGGTTCGTGCCGCAGTATTGCCGGCTTTAACATGTACGAAGCCTTGTCGTCGGCTGCAGATATTTTAATTCAATTTGGCGGTCATCAAATGGCGGCCGGCTTTTCCGTAGCAGAAGATCAGATAGAAGCGCTCAGGACACGGCTGAACGAATACGCAGCGGCCCATATGACGGCAGAGGATTACGAGCCCAAGCTGAAGCTCGACGGCACTTTGCAGGCCTCTGACGTGACACTGGACCTGATTGAGGAACTAAGCCGCCTGGAACCGTACGGCATGGGAAACAGCCGCCCTGTCTTTGCCCTGCGCCACATGCTCATTAGTGACAAGTGGAAAATGGGCCAGGATAAAAAACATTTACGTCTGACTGTAGCCGACGCTCAGGGTATCGCTGTCAAGGGCGTAGGCTGGTCTATGGCCGAAGAATATGATGATCTGGCAGAAGGCGATGAAGCCGATATTGCCTTTCAGCTGGAGATGAATGAATATCAGGGAAATAAAACACCGCAGATGGTTGTACAGGATATCCATGCTGATACAGAACGGCCCGTCTTAGACCGGGAAACCATGGTGACGGTCTACCGGACACTGCGTCAATTCGTACCGGAAAAAGGCCTTTCTGTAGCCATAGCGCGGCAAAAGCTGGCAGACCTGCTGACCGGCACCTATGACGCGCATACCGTGCGGGCAGCACTGCAGGTATTACTCGAAATAGGTGTACTTGCTGCCTGGAAAACGCCATCCGAATCGGTGTTGTATTTTCCGCAGATTGCAGGAAAAATGCAACTTGAAACATCGCCGACATACAAAAAGTATGGGCAGGCATAAGGGGGAATTGAAATGGAAATTGCTAAACCGAATGAAGAATTTCAACGGTTACTCGATACCATTCACAGCTACCAGCCACAAGCCAGCTGTGACGATGTAAAAAGAGCCTATCAGATTGCCAGTGAAGCCCATAAGGAACAGTTCCGCGTCAGTGGGGAACCGTACATTCTCCACCCGCTGGCCGTAGCCCAAATCCTGGCGGAAATGAAAATCGACACGACGACCATTACGGCGTCCCTCTTGCACGATGTCGTTGAAGATACGGTCATGTCCCTCGATGATATTAAACAGAATTTCGGCAAAGAAGTGGCCTTCCTCATCGATGGCGTCACGAAATTGAGCCGCCTCGATTATCGGACGAAAGAAGACCAGCAGCTCAACAGTATGCGTAAAATGTTTCTGGCTATGGCCAAGGACGTGCGCGTCGTCGTCATCAAACTGGCTGACCGCCTGCACAACATGCGGACCCTCCGCTACATGCGCAGCGATAAACAAAAGCGTATTGCTCAGGAAACGCTGGAAATCTTTGCCCCCCTGGCACACCGCTTAGGGATTTTCAATATCAAATGGGAACTGGAAGACTTATCCTTCCGCTATCTCGAACCGGATAAATATTACGATCTCGTCGACCAGATGAAGCAGAAACGCCACGTCCGCGAAGAAATCGTCAATGAAGCCATTGAAGTCCTGCGCAAGGCCCTGGAAAATTCCCACATCAAGTTCGAAATCAACGGCCGGCCCAAGCATTTCTACAGCATTTATAAAAAAATGAAAAAGGACAACCGCGACCTGAGCCAGGTCTATGACCTCTATGCCATCCGCGTCATCGTCGATACGGTACAGGATTGTTATGGCGTCCTGGGCATCGTGCACAGCCTCTGGAAGCCCTTGCCCTATCGCTTTAAAGACTATATTGCTATGCCGAAGCCCAATAACTACCAGTCCCTCCATACGACGGTTATCGGCACGCGGGGACAGCCTGTCGAAATCCAGATCCGTACGTGGGAAATGCATCACGTAGCCGAATACGGCGTCGCTGCCCATTGGCGCTATAAAGAAGGAACGACAGCTGGTAACGGGAACGAATTCGATGAAAAAATGGGCTGGCTCCGCAACCTCCTGGAATGGCAGGATACGAGCAATCCGAAAGAGTTCGTCAATGCCCTCAAGCTCGATGCCTTTTCGGATGAAGTATTCGTCTTCTCGCCGCGGGGCGACGTCATCGATTTACCACAGGGCTCGATCCCTATTGATTTTGCCTACCGTATCCATACAGAAGTAGGCCACCGCTGCGTCGGTGCCAAAATCAATGGCAAGATCGTACCGCTCGATTATGAATTGAAAAACGGCGACATTGTCGAAATCATTACGTCCAAAACGGGTAAACCGAGTCTGGACTGGCTGAAAATCGTAGGCAGCTCTGAAAGCCGCTCGAAGATCCGCAGCTGGTTCAAGAAGGAAAACAGGGAAGAAAACATCGTCAAAGGGGCAGATGCCCTGGAACGGGAATGCAAACGCCTGGGCCATGACTGGAAAGAAATCAATAAGGCCGGCCGTCTGGCCAAGGTGGCCAAGCAAATGAATGCCGGCTCTGAAGAAGACCTGCTGGCTGCTGTAGGCTATGGCGGTTTTGCCGTCAACACGGTACTCATCAAGCTCCTGGAACTTCATAAAAAGGAAGTACAGAAGGAAGAAAAGGACAACCTGGCCATCCTTGACAAGCTGAAAACCCGCAAGCCGACCAAGCATAATGGCTCAGGAATCCTCGTCAAGGGTGAAGCGGGCCTCATGGTTCGCCTGGCTAAGTGTTGCAGCCCTGTACCGGGCGATCCCATCATCGGTTTCATTACCCGCGGCCGCGGCGTATCCGTCCACCGGGCCGATTGCCCCAACGTCAGCCATAATCAAAATGACCTGGACCGGCTCATCGACGTAGAATGGGATTACGACGGCCAGGAAAACTTCGACGTCCATATTGAAGTAACGGCCTACGACCGGACAGGCGTCATGGCAGAAATCATGGCTGCCCTGGCAGAAATGAAGGTTTCCATTACGAGTATGAACGCCCGCGTAGGGGACACGAAGACCGTTACCATTCACATGGGCCTGAGCATTAAGGATTTGGCCCAGCTGGAATTTATTTCTACAAAAATACGCCGCTTAAAGGATGTCTATTCTGTCCAGCGTTTTACAGGAGGTGCATCCCAATGAGAGCTGTCGTACAGCGCACGGCCTCGGCTTCCGTTACCTCAGAAGGCGTAGAGACAGGCCGTACAGGCCCGGGCCTGACGGTCCTTCTTGGCGTCAGCAAGGACGATACAGAAGCAGATGCCGCCTATTTGGCTGATAAAATTTGCCACCTGCGTATCTTTGAAGACGCAGAAGACAAACTGAACCTGTCTCTGTTGGACAGGCAAGGGGACATGCTCGTCGTTTCCCAATTTACCTTATACGGTGATGCCCGCCACGGCCGGCGTCCGAGCTTTACCGCAGCGGCACCGCCGGAGCAGGCAGAGGCCCTTTACGAAACCTTTGTCCGCGCCGTCAACGGGTACGGCATCCATACGGAAACAGGACGCTTCCGTACGCATATGGTTGTGAGCCTGGCCAACGATGGCCCCGTAACCATTCTCTTGGATAGCAAGAAAACATTTTAGGAGGCATAGCTATGAGCATGCGATTTATATCACTGACCCTGGGACCGATCGAGACAAACTGCTACATCGTCTTTGACGATACGACAAAAGAAGCCATGGTCATCGATCCGGCCTGGGATTATAAAGAAATCAACCGCAACCTGGAAGAACACGACCTGCAGTTGAAACTGATTTTCCTTACCCACGGCCATGCAGACCACATCGGCGCCTTACAGGAACTACGTATTTTGAAAAACGTGCCCGTCTATATCGGCGCCGGCGATCAGGCACTCATTGCCAATTCGCACAATAACCTGTCCGTCTTTATGGGCAAAAAAATCGAATGCACGGCACCGGACTGCATCGCCCACGATGGCGACGTCATTACCGTAGGCAAGCTGCAATTCCACGTTTTGGAAACACCGGGCCATACGCCGGGCGGGCTGAGCTTATACGGCGAAGGTGTTGTCTTTTCAGGAGATACACTGTTTCTCTATTCCGTCGGCCGGACCGACCTCTATGGCGGCTCTATGGCGACACTTCTCGACAGCATCAACAACAAGCTGCTTACCCTGCCTGACGAAACGGTCGTCCTCCCGGGCCACGGCCCGGCGACACAAATCGGCCGGGAACGCCAGAATAATCCGTACCTTGACGGAGGATGGTGACAGGTATGTCCATGTATAAGCAATCGCAGTTTTGGCTGCGCATTGTACTGGCTGTTTTGGCAACGATATTGTTTTTTTCCGTACACAACGTGTACTGGCCGGTTATCGTGTCGTTGATCATCACGTTTATCCTCATTCCCGTCCGCGATCTGATCCAAAAAGGGCTCGTCCGCCTGACCCGGCGGAACGTACCCATTGATATTGCCATTCTCCTTTCTTTTCTCCTGCTCATCGTCGTCCTGACAGCGCTGACCAATATTATCTTAAAGCCTCTCGTCATGCAGGCGAATCTGCTGGCTGTCAACTTCAACAGCCTTTGGGAAAAGACGGTGGCCATCTTTACGCAGCTCGAAAACGAGCAGACCCAGCTCTACATACCGGATCAGGTAAAGAGCGTCATCAACGATGCGTTCACGCGTGTAGGCAACTACGGCGTCGAAGGCGTCAGCAATTTCCTCAAATCCATTTTTGCCATTGCCGGTACGGTCATTCAGTTTTTTGTCGTACCTATCATTACCTTCTACTTCATGAAGGACGGCGGCAAAATGGTCCGTTCCTTTATCTGCCTCTACCCCGTAGAATATCGGCTGCAGCTCGACGTCCTGTTTAGTGAAATCCAGCACGTCCTCAGCTCGTATATCCGCGGCCAGATGACCATGAGCTGTATCATTGCCTCCCTTACCTTTTTAGGCATGTGGCTCATGGGCGTACCCTATCCGCTGGTCATCGGCCTCTTAGCGGCAGTAACGGAATGGATTCCCATTATTGGCCCGATTGTCGGTGCCGTTCCGGCTATCCTCCTCGGTGCCACTGTAGATTTGGCGCTGGCCGTCAAGGTCCTCATTTTCTACATTGTCATTCAGCAATTGGACAGCCATATTATTATGCCGAAAGTTATGGGAGCCGTTATCAGTCTGCATCCCGTAGTGATTATTATTGCTCTCCTCATTGGCGGCACGCTCTTTGGCGTAGCCGGCATGATTCTGACCGTTCCGGTCACAGCAGTACTGCAGATTTTGTGCAGACATTTGTGGTTCTATAATACGTATAAAACAAAGGCGATGAATACCTATGGAAAGAACTAAAGACCAAGTCATGGATCTCATGATGAACCGAATGAAAGAACAAATCAAAACCAAGAAATACAAGATGACCTCCCAGCGCCAAGTCGTGCTGCGGGCTTTTGTAGAAAGCGATGCCCGTCATTTAAGTGCGGAAGACGTATTCGAAATCGTCAAGAAGCAGGCACCGGAAATCGGCCTGGCTACGGTCTACCGTACGCTCGATCTCTTTACGGAAATGGATCTCTTGAAAAAGCTCGACTTCGACGATGGCTGCAGCCGCTATGAATTAAACGACCGGGAAGACGATGGCCACTACCATCATCACCTGATCTGCCTGGGTTGCGGCAAAGTCTGGGAATGCCAGGACGACCTCCTGGAAACGTTGGAAACGATCCTGCAAAAACGCTTCCACTTCCAGACCGTAGACCATCAGCTCAAGGTCTATGGCTATTGTGAAGACTGCCAGAAAAAACGGCACGAAGAAGCAGAAAAGATCGCCCAGTAATGAACACGAACGAACAACAGGAACTGGCCTATGCCTATGAAGGGCCGCCGGCACTGCATGCCCACATCGGTCAGGTCATGGCCTATCTGGGCTATAGCGGCGGCCATGAACCGCGTCCCTTAGGTGCGGCTGTTACGTTTCAGGCCGCAGGGACGCAACAGCGCCTGGACGTCACCTTTTATCAGCCGGGACAGGCGTGGCATACGCACGCCTATATTCTGGCCGGAGCCGATCTCAAGCAGACCAGTAAAGAGCTGCTCCTGCACTGGTATGACCGCTGCTTTGGCCAGGGACAGCGAAGCCCCTGGGGTACCCTCATGGGTGTACGGCCGACAAAGCTCGTCCATCACCTGCGCGATCAAGGCCTGTCTGCGCCGGCAATAGAGGAGACGCTCGTCCGTCACTATCACGTAACGCCGGCCATTGCGCAGGAACTCCTGGCCATGACGGCCTTGCAGCGGCCCTTTATTGAACGGCCCCGCCGGGAAGCGGCTCTCTATATCGGCATTCCCTACTGTCCCAGTCATTGTCTGTACTGTTCCTTTCCGTCGCGCCTGTGCCAGACGGAAACGGCAGACGGACTTTTGGCCTTTGCAGAGGCTGTCGAAGAGGATATACGGGATATTGACAGCCTCTGCCGGCAGTATGGACTGCACGTTACGTCAGCGTACGTCGGCGGCGGCACGCCTACGTGCCTGCCTAAGGAAGCACTGGCCCGGATCCTCAAGGCTGTGGCAGAATCCTTTCCAGGCCTCAGCGAATGGACCGTTGAAGCCGGCCGGCCCGACACAGCAGATGTGGCTACACTGGCCCTTTTGCGCGAGTACGGCGTCGACCGTATCAGCGTCAATCCCCAGACCATGCAGCAGCGCCTGCTCGATCTCTTAGGCCGGCGCCACAGTGTAGCTGACGTCTACACCATGTATGAAAACTGCCGCCGCTTGGGCTTTTCCGTCGTCAATATGGACTTTATTGCCGGCCTGCCCGGCCAGACAGCGGCAGATATGCAGGAAAATATGGAAATAGTTTGCCAACTACACCCGGAAAATGTTACAATTCATACGTTGGCATTAAAAAAGAAGGCCCCGTTATTCCATCATCCCCTGCGGCAGGCGATACCGCCAGCCGGCGAAGTGGCAGCCAGCCTGAGCCGGAGCCGGCAGCTCCTTGCGCAGGCAGGGTATATTCCGTATTATATGTACAGGCAAAAGTATATGGCAGCCAGCTTTGCCAATATAGGCTACGCCTTGCCACAGACAGAAAGCCAGTACAACATACAGATGATGGAAGAGCGGCAAACTATCCTGGCAGCAGGTCCCGGCAGTACGACGAAGTTTCTCGCCGCTGACGGCCACAGCCTGGAAAAAGTATATATGCCCAAAGATCCTGATACGTACAGGCAGCTGCTGGCCCAGCGCATGGCCCAGCGGCGCCGGATATGTGCGATGATATACGGAGGAGACGATACGTAATGGCAATCACTGCACCGAGAGGTACACAGGATTTCCTGCCGGAACAAACGGCAGACTGGCAGATTCTCGAAGCAAAAATCAGAGAAATCTGCTCGCTCTACGGTTTTGGCGAAATCCGTACCCCTATGTTTGAAAGTACGGAGTTGTTTTTACGCGGTATTGGTGAAACAACTGACGTAGTAACAAAAGAAATGTATACCTTTAATGACCGTGGCGGACGAAGCATGACCCTGCGTCCGGAAAATACGGCATCTGTCGTACGGGCATTTTTGGAACATAAACTCTATGGTGAACAGAAAGTTCACAAATTGTATTATATGGGACCCATGTTCCGTCATGACCGTCCCCAGGCCGGCCGGTACCGTCAATTCACCCAGTTTGGCGTCGAAGAAATCGGTTCGAAGGACCCGGCAGTCGATTCCGAAATCATTGCTATGGCCTTCCAGCTTTTCCGCGAATTAGGCCTGAATGACCTCATTTTGCACCTTAATTCCGTAGGCTGCCCTAAATGCCGTCCTGTATACCGGCAAAAACTGCTCGATTTCTTTGCTGACAAAAAGGACCAGCTCTGCGACGATTGCAACGAACGGCTCGAAAAGAACCCGCTCCGCGTCCTCGACTGCAAGGAAGACGGCGAAAAGATGATGAAAATGGGCGTGCCCCTCATTACGGACAACCTCTGTGATGACTGCCGCGAACATTTCGATAAAGTACAAGCCTATTTGACGAGCATCGGCATCCCCTTTGAACTGGATCCGCGCCTCGTCCGCGGCCTCGATTACTATACGAATACGGCCTTTGAAATCATGTACGCCCCCTTAGGTGCCCAGAGCACCGTTTGCGGCGGCGGACGCTACGACGGCCTCATCGAAGAAATCGGCGGCCCGTCTACACCGGGCATCGGCTTTGCCATCGGTATGGAACGGCTCCTCCTGACACTGAAAGAACAGGGCCTCCTGCCGCCGGTCAACGCCAAAAAACCGGTCTTCATCGTCGCTCTCGGCGATGCCGCCCGGGCTAAAGCCTTCGTCCTCCAGCAGGACCTGCGCGCCCGTGGCTTCTATGCGGAAATCGATCTTCTGGGCCGCAGCATGAAAGGCCAGATGAAATCGGCCAATAAGCTCGACGCAGAATACACCGTCATCATCGGTGAAGATGAACTGGCCAAGGGCGAAGCACAAGTTCGCAATATGGCCACGAAAGAACAGATCAGCGTTCCCCTCGATGGGATTGTTGCATATATGGAAACACAGAAGAAGGGATGAGTTACTAATGGATACAATGGAAGGGTTACATCGGTCGCAATACTGCGCCGAAGTGTCAGAAGCAGACAAGGACAAAGAGGTCGTTCTTTGTGGCTGGGTTGAACGCCGCCGCGACCACGGCGGACTGATCTTCATCGATCTCCGCGACCGCACAGGTATCGTCCAGGTCGTCGCTTCGCCGGATTATGAAAAAGAATCCTTTGAAAAAGCAGAACAGGTTCGTACGGAATATGTTCTCGTCGTCCGTGGTATCGTCCGCATGCGTGACGCTGATACGGTCAACGACAAGATGAAAACCGGTACGATCGAAGTACGCTGCGAAGAACTGCGCATCTTGAATTCCTCCAAGACACCGCCGTTCTACATCGAAGACAACATCGACGTCGACGAAAAGATCCGCCTCAAATACCGCTACCTGGACCTGCGCCGTCCGGAAATGCAGAACAACCTGATCATGCGCCACAAGGTAAAGCACGCTATGCGTACGTTCCTCAACCAGCATGGTTTTATCGATATTGAAACACCGGAACTGTGCAAGAGCACGCCGGAAGGTGCCCGTGACTACCTCGTACCGAGCCGTGTCAACGATGGCAAATTCTACGCCCTGCCCCAGTCGCCGCAGATCTTCAAACAGCTCCTCATGATCTCCGGTATGGACCGTTACTACCAGATCGCCCGCTGCTTCCGTGACGAAGACCTGCGTGCCGACCGTCAGCCGGAATTTACCCAGCTCGATATGGAAATGAGCTTCATGAGCCAGGAAGAAATCCTGACCCTCGTGGAAAACATGGTTCACTACATCTTTGAAGAAACCCTGGGCCACGACGTCAAGCTGCCGATTCACCGTATGACCTGGGACTATGCCATGGAAAACTACGGCTCCGATAAACCGGACCTGCGCTTCGACATGAAGTTTACAGACGTGACAGACCTCGTCAAAGACACGGACTTCAAGGTCTTCCGTTCGGTCATCGAAAACGGCGGCCAGGTCAAAGCCATCAACGTCAAAGGCGACGCCGGCATTCCCCGTCGTGAACTGGACGGCCTCGTAGAATACGTCAGCCATTACGGTGCCAAAGGCCTTGCCTGGATCGGCTTCCTCGAAGACGGCACCCTGAAGACACAGATCAAGAAATTCTTTACAGAAGACCAGCTCCGCGCCATCGGTGCCAAATGCGGCGCTGAAACGGGTGACCTCGTGCTCATGATCGCCGATAAACCGGCCGTCGTAGCCGCTGCCTTAGGCGAACTGCGTAAAGAAATGGGCCGTCGTATGGGTCTCATCAACGAAGACGAATTTGCCTTCACCTGGGTTGTTGATTTCCCCATGTTCGAATACAGCGAAGAAGAAAAACGCTATGTCGCTATGCACCATCCGTTCACGGCTATGCGCGACGAAGACCTGGACAAACTGGAAACAGATCCGGCCCACGTCTATGCCAAAGCCTACGACCTCGTCCTGAACGGCGTCGAACTGGGCGGCGGCTCCCTGCGTATTTACCAGCCGGACGTACAGAAACGCGTATTCAAAGCCATTGGCCTGACACCGGAAGATGCCGAACAGAAATTTGGCTTCCTCCTGCGTGCCTTCGAATACGGTGCACCACCACATGGTGGCCTGGCCTTCGGTTTGGACCGCATGATCATGCTCATGCTCAAACGCAAATCCATCCGCGACGTCATCGCCTTCCCGAAGACGCAGAACGCCATCGATCCCATGAGCGAATCGCCGTCGGAAGTTACGAAGAAACAGCTTCACGAACTGCACATCCAGCTCGAAGAAGAAATCGTCAAGAAATAAAAAGCAGAATCATACAAAAAGAAACCTGGCCCGGTGTCAGGTTTCTTTTTGTATAAACGGACAAAAAACGCCACACCCTGCGGCGTGCAAGGTGTGGCGTTACTCGAAAAGGAGACCGGTCAGATAATCGTATAGCGTCCGTCTTTACGGCGCGGCGCTGCCGGTGCCTGGTCCGGGTGGCCCAAGGTTACCATGGCGACGAGCTCGCCCTTATCCGGCGCAAACGCTGCGTGTATCTGGTCGTCGACACCGCCCGAAAGGGGCGCCGTCAGCCAGCAGCTGCCCAGGTTCATGTCCGTAGCCGTAAGGAGCATGTTTTCGATGGCAGCAGCGACGCTTTGAATGGCTGAAAGGCGCAGCGTATAGTCATCCTTCAGCAAGAAGGCAAGAATACATACCGGTGCGCCGCCTAAGAGACGGACGAAGGCCGACGTATCGGCAATCACCTGGGGATGCTTGGCAAAGCGGGATTTAAAGTAGGGCATCAGGTTATTCGTCGCGATGGCCATGATGTTCTTCAGGCGCTCCATGTTTTCTTTGCTTTCGATGACTACAAAATACCAAGGCTGCAGATTGCTCGACGACGGGGCCATCATGCCGGCCGTCAATATTTTTTCAATTTCTTCCCGCGTCAGCGGTTCGGGTGTATACTTGCGGATACTGCGTCGTTCATTGATTGCATTTGCTACTTCCATAGTAAGGCTCCTTTCTAAGCGTATATGTAATCTCATCGTAATACACGACGACGGCCCCTGTCAATGGGACGCCTGTCCCGTCAGACACCGGGTGGCGGCCAGGTGGCAGAGAATCTGATTTATTTTCTCCATAAGACTGAATATGTGGGCCGAATATGCTATAATAGATAACATGTAAGCCGCCTGGCCGTTTTTCGTGGAGCCAGATGCGGAAATGATCCTATTTGAGGTGCAGAAATGATACAGGAAATCCATTATGTAAAAGCTGACCCTAGTGGCAACACGACCATTCTCGTACTGGATGAGATCCCTCCGTCGGAACACGCAACCATTGCAGAAAAGCTGTTGCAGCCTGACTGTGTCGGCGCAGAACAGGTCGCCTTTTTATCACCGTCCAACCAGGGCGCCCAGATCCGGCTCGATATGATGGGTGGTGAATTTTGCGGCAACGCGTCCCGTTCGGCCGCAGCCTATCTCTTGTCCCAGTCGGGAGCAGAGGCAGGAGAGTACATGATTTCCTGTTCCGGCTGCAGTGCTCCCTTGCAGGCCCGCGTACAGCGTGGTGAAGAAGACCAGGTCTACGATGCGTCCATTGACATGCCGCTGCCAAAAAAGATGGACACGGTCAGCCTCGACGTAGGCAATACGGCCTTTCGGTTTTACCGCGTAGCGTTGCCGGGAATCGTCCATTTTGTTCATTTTACGACAGCCCTCAAAAATCTGGATCGCGACCAGATCTGGAAAGCCGTATACAATTTTGCTTCGACCTTCCATTACGAAGCCTTTGGCCTCGACCTCGTCGACCGCAAGACACTGACCATGATTCCGGCTGTGTACGTAACGGCCACGAAGACCCTCTATTGGGAACAAAGCTGTGGTTCCGGCTCAGCCGCTACGGCAGCGGCCCTGTCCCAGCTGTGCGGCCATGAAATCGCCTGTGAAATCCGTCAGCCTGGCGGCATGATTACCATTGAAGCAGCCGTCAGCGATGGAGAAATAAAGAAAATCCACATCGGCGGTCCTGTGCGCCTGGAAAAGGAACAATGTGTACAGCTCTAGGCCACTGAGCAAAAGAAATACTCATATTGACAAGGCCAGGCCTGGCCTTGTATAATAACACCATAGTCATGTGACTGACGGAAGTGGACTAACCACATGGGAGCATGATATCGAAAAGCCGACCGTCTGGGCAATAGTCCGGAGGGCCGGCTATTTTTCTTTACATTTATGGAACAGGAGCTGATTTCCAATATGACTAAAGTATTGAGCGACATTGAAATTGCGCAGCAGACGACATTGGAACCGATTGTAAAGATTGCAGAAAAAGTAGGTTTGACAGAAGACGATTTGGAATTATACGGTAAATATAAAGCGAAGATCTCCTTCGACGCCATTAAACGCCTGTCAAAAAATGAAGACGGCAAGCTCGTCCTGGTCACGGCCATTACGCCGACTCCGGCCGGTGAAGGCAAGACCTTAACGACCATCGGTCTGGCACAGGCACTCAATAAACTGGGCCATAAAACCATGACGGCCCTGCGTGAACCGTCCTTGGGACCTGTCTTTGGCATCAAAGGCGGCGCTGCCGGCGGCGGCTATTCCCAGGTTCTCCCCATGGAAGATATCAACCTCCATTTTACAGGCGATATGCACGCTATTACAGCGGCCAACAACCTCTTGGCTGCAGCTATCGATAACCATGTCCACCAGGGCAATGCCCTGCGCATTGACGTGCGCCGCATCGTCTGGAAACGCGTCATGGATATGAATGACCGGGCCCTGCGCGACATTGTCGTCGGTCTGGGCGGCAAAGTCAACGGCTTCCCCCGGGAAGATCATTTCATGATTACCGTCGCTTCGGAAATCATGGCCGTTCTCTGCCTGGCCAGCGACCTCATGGATCTCAAAAAACGCATGGGTGACATCATCGTTGCCTACGACTTGGACGGCCAGCTTGTTACGGCACGGCAGCTCAACGTCGACGGCGCCATGGCCATTCTCATGAAGGATGCCATCAAACCGAACCTCGTCCAGACGACAGAAAATACGCCGGCCCTCGTACACGGCGGTCCCTTTGCCAATATTGCCCACGGCTGTAACTCCGTCGTCGCCACCAAGCTGGCCCTCAAGATGGGAGAAATCACCGTTACGGAAGCCGGCTTCGGTGCCGACCTGGGCGCAGAAAAATTCATGGATATCAAATGCCGCTTTGCCGGCATCAAACCGAATGCAGTCGTCATCGTAGCCACCATCCGGGCTCTCAAGATGCACGGCGGCGTCGACAAAAAGAATCTCCAGACGGAAAACCTGGCAGCTCTCGAAAAAGGCTTTGCCAACCTGGCTAAACACATTGAAAACATGCGTAAATACGACGTGCCCGTCCTCGTAGGCATCAACCGCTTCCTCTCCGATACAGATGCGGAAATCGCCCTCCTGACGAAGCTCTGCGAAGACTACGGCGTCGACGTAGCCCTCAACAACTGCTGGGCTGAAGGCGGCCAGGGCGGTCTCGACATGGGCCGCAAGGTCTTACAGCTCCTCGCGCAGCCTAAGACCCCGTACAAACCGCTCTACGACGTCAACGACACGATCCTTCACAAGCTGGAAATCCTGACCAGGGAAATCTACGGCGGCGACGGCGTCATTCTCGAAGGCAATGCACCGAAGCAGATTGCCGAACTGGAAAAGCTGGGCCTCGACAAGATGCCGATCTGCGTCGCTAAGACCCAGTACTCCCTGTCGGATAATCCGGCCCTCCTCGGTGCACCGAAGAACTTCAAAATCACCGTCAAAGATGTACGCGTCTGCACCGGTGCCGGCTTTATCGTCTGCCAGACGAGCAACATCATGGTTATGCCGGGCCTGCCGAAGGTTCCTGCAGCCAACCGCATGGACATCGACGAAAACGGCGTTATTACAGGCTTGTTCTAAGTCTGCAGCAGGTGTAAAATAGACCTATCACAAATTCATCCGGCAAGGCCAGGCGCAGCCTGCTTTGCCGGATTTCTTGTATAGTCTGCAAGAAAATACAGGACGAAAGGTGCGAATCACAGTGACAGAGTTACAATTTTCCCATATGCCCATCGATGATTTTTTGGCCGCAGCTGCGTCTAAGGAACCTGTTCCCGGTGGCGGCGGTATCGCGGCCCTGACCGCTGCGTCGGCGGCTGCCCTGGTAGAAATGGTAGCCAATCTGACGATCGGCAAAAAAGGCTATGAAGATGTAGAACGGATCATGGTACAGATCAGGGACCAGGCCGCTGCCCTGCGGCAGCGCTACCTCCGGGGCATTGCTGAAGATGCCGCCGCTTTTGATGCGGTCATTCAGGCTGTACGCCTGCCGAAAACCACAGAAAAGCGGAGCGAACACGTACAGGCAGCCTTCAAACGGGCTGCGTCCATTCCCTTTTCCTTAGGCCAGGATATTTTCCAGCTCCTGCAGCTCTCCGAGCAGGCCGTCCAGTTCGGTAACGAATGGGTCATTACCGACGGCGCTATTGCGGCCATGAACGCCCGGGCTGCCATGCGCTCGGCCTTTTACAGCGTCCGCGTCAATCTCCATTCCATCCGTGACGAGGCCTTCGTGACGGAGATGATGAAGGCCATTACGGCGACGGAAGAAAAGGCTGTCCTCATCGAACAATCTGTAGAACGAAAATATCACGAACGCTGCGGTTCGTAAGACACGAAAAAAGCCTATGCTGCCGGTTTTGATAGGCTTCCCTCCAGGTAGACATGAGAAATGATAAAATCTCACGCTGTTTGGAAGGGAGCATATCAGTGGGTGCAGACATAGGCTTTTTTTGACCTTCTTATAATTCCACCGTATCTTCGACCTGGATGACCTGTGCGGGAATGTCGTATTTCTGCTTGAGCAGTTCCGCAAAGCCATAGGGATCGGACTCGATAATGGGCCACGTGTTGTAATGGATCGGAATGACCAGCTTAGGCTGAATCCAGCTGGCCGCCAGGGCTGCGTCTTCCGGCCCCATCGTGAAGTTATCGCCAATGGGCAGGAAGGCCACATCGATAGGACCAAAGCGGCTGTGCAGTTTCATATCCGAATAAAGGCCCGTATCGCCGGCATAATAAATGCGCTTGCCGCCGATTTCCATAATGCAGCCACAGGCCAGACCGCCGGGCACACCGGCACCATGCAGGGCCGGTGTCAGACAGACCGAACCGAAGGGAAACCGCGCCGTGCCGCCGATATGCATCGTATGGGCCTTGCAGCCGGCTGCCATGGCCTTGCGGGATACTTCGGCCGTGCTGATGACCAGGGCATCGTTGTGTTTGGCGATGAGATCGGCGTCGCCGTAATGGTCGTCGTGGCCGTGCGAAAGAAAAATGTACTGGCACTGTACCGTTGCCGGATCGACATGAGTCCAGCGGTTATCTGTGAAAAAGGGATCGAACTGAACGGTCGTCGTGCCGTCAGACAGGCTGAAGCAGGAATGGCCGTAATAGGTACACTTCATGAAACCACCTCATTTGCTGAATTTTTCAAACCAATCGTTCAAGGCTTCCTTCGGATAGGGCGCAGCCATGACCTGACGGATACGCTGCTGCATGGCTTCGTAGTCAGGCAGGGGATAGACATCCTTGTATTCGTCGTAGAGCACGCCAAAGTCGCGCATGTGCAGGTTGGCATAGGTTTCCCCGTAAATGGAAAAGCACGTCGGACAGATCGTGATGAAGACGGCTTCCTCGTCGTGCGTACGGGCGTCGTCAAAGACGCAGCAGCGCGTGTAGAGCTGGATCTTGCCAAAGAGCTGGTGCAGGTAATCATAGAGCTGAGACGTCAAAACCGGTTCGAGCTGAAGCATCTTGCAGCCGGGAGCAAAGTAAATCGGGTATTGGGCAATGTTGTCCATTTCATCCATAAAGAGCACCTCACTTTTTTTACATTAAGATTCGTATTCAATTGTACGCAATGAAGATACATTGTACGTCTGTATCACTTACATTATAATAGAAAAGAAGGGAAAAGGAAAAGGTTTCCGCCAGAATACGTCTTGTACTTACAAGGGAAATCCTGTACAATATGCCATGGAAGGTGATTAACAATGCATATTGTAATGGTAGAACCGGAAATACCAGGAAATACAGGAAATATTGCCCGCCTTTGCGCGGCCAATCATATTACACTGCATCTCGTAAAGCCTCTGGGCTTTTCCATTGATGATAAACATCTGAAGCGGGCCGGCCTCGATTACTGGCCCCTCGTAGATGTGCAGGTACATGAAAATTTTGCCGAAGTACAGGAAAAATACAAGGGCCATCATTTCTACTACCTGACGACGAAGTCGGAACAGTGTTATACGGATATCCAGTTTACGAACGATGACCTCCTTGTCTTTGGCAAGGAAACAAAAGGGCTGCCGGAAGATCTCTTGAAGCAGTATCCTGAAAGCTGCTTCCGTATCCCTATGGTGGATAAGGCGAGAAGCCTGAACCTATCCAACTCCGTCGCCATCGTCTCGTATGAAGCCCTGCGCCAGCTCAATTTCCCCGGCATGGCAAAAAGCGGCATTGGCATTAAAAATCTGAAATAAGAACAGGAGCATCAACCATGAGTGTATATGACAAAGCGCAGGAATTAGCCCAGGCTATTCAGGCAGATGAAGATTATCAGGCCCTGCTCGCAGCAGGCAAGAAACTGGCAGAAGATGAAAAGACCATGAAGCACGTCCAGGAATTCCTTTCCCTCCAGGCACAACTGGCATACGCCCAGGCTGCCGGCGACAAACCGGTACGCAAAAAGCTGGAACAGCTCCAGCGGGCACAGGAAATCGTCCAGAGCCGTCCCCTGGCAGTTGAATATTTGGAAAAATACGTCAAATGGAACCAGGTAGGCGGCCAGATTCTGGCAACGATCCAGCAGGCCATGGCAGAAGGACTGAGCATCCTTGACAAATGATATGATGAAAGCAGTAACGGAACTCATTGCCCATATCCCGAGAGAACGGGTCCTCCTGGCAGAGCCTATGTCACAGCATACGACCTTTGCCGTAGGCGGCCCGGCAGACGTGTTGGTCCTGCCCCATACGGTAAAAGAAATGTCCCTGGCCGTGCGCGTAGCCCGCAGCTATGACATTCCCGTAACCGTCCTTGGCGGCGGCTCCAATGTCCTCGTCCTCGACGGCGGCATTCGCGGCATGGTCATTCAGCTCAATGAGATGAACCGTTTCCTCTCGTGCCACGCAACGAAAATCCTGGCCAGCTCGGGCTTTATGCTTAAAGACGTTTGCCAGTACGCCCAGGAAAACGGCCTGGCCGGTATGGAATTTGCCTGTGGCATTCCCGGTACCTTAGGCGGTGCCGTCTTCATGAATGCCGGAGCCTACGGCGGCGAAATGAGCCATATCGTTTCGCGTGTCCGCACGGTCAACCGCAGCGGCGGCGTCCGCACGTATGAAACGGCGGAATTCGGCTTTGGCTACCGCCAGAGCGCTTTCCAGAAGCTGCAGGAATACGTCGTTGAAGTAGAACTCCAGCTCCAGTACGGCGACAAAAAAGAAATCCAGGCCATGATGGACGACCTCATGGACCGGCGGCGCAGCAAGCAGCCCTTAGAAATGCACAGCGCCGGCAGTACCTTTAAACGGCCGCCCGGCTATTTTGCCGGTACCCTCATCGACCAGACAGGCCTCAAAGGCCTTTCCCATGGCGATGCCCAGGTATCGACGAAGCACGCCGGCTTTGTCGTTAATACAGGCCACGCTACGGCAGCGGATGTACTGGCCGTCATCCACGAAGTACAGCGCCGCGTCGAAGCCGCCCACGGCGTCCGCCTGGAACCGGAAGTACGGATTTTGGGAGAAGAAAAAAAGTAGCCGGATTGACTATGGTCAATCCGGCCATTTTGTGCTATACTTACAAAGTTACAACTGAAGTTGTAGCTCATGAATTAGTTTTATATTGCTCACAAGTAGGAGAGGACAGTAGATGGAACGTAAGGATATCCGTAATATTGCTATTATTGCTCATGTTGACCATGGTAAAACAACCCTGGTTGACGCTATGCTCAAACAGAGCCACGTATTCCGCACGAACGAAAAAGTAGCGGAACGCGTCATGGACTCTGGTGATATCGAACGGGAACGTGGTATCACGATTTTATCCAAAAATACTTCTGTCATGCACGATGGCGTTAAAATCAACATTGTCGATACTCCGGGGCATGCTGATTTCGGCGGCGAAGTAGAACGAGTCCTCAACATGGTTGACGGCGTACTGCTCTTGGTAGATGCGTTTGAAGGTCCGATGCCGCAGACGAAATACGTATTGCGCAAGGCTCTCGAACAGAAGCTCAAACCGATCGTCGTCATTAATAAAATTGATAAACCCGATGCCCGTGTGGCTGAAGTAGAAGATGAAGTCCTGGAACTGTTCATGGAACTCGAAGCCGATGACGACCAGCTGGAATTCCCGGTTATTTACGCCAACGGCCGCGATGGCATTGCCAAAGCTTCCATGGATGACGACAGCGACAACCTCGAACCGCTCTTTAAATGTATTATCGAAAACTGCCCGTGCCCGAAGGGCGACGTCGATGGCCCGCTGCAGTTCATGGTCACGACTCTCGACTACGATGACTATGTCGGCAAAATCGCTATCGGCCGTATTGTCCGCGGCAAGATGCGCCCGAACCAGCAGGTTATCGTCACCGATGGCGAAACACAGCGCCGTGCCAAGATCAGCCGTGTCTATACCTATGAAGGCCTGAAACGTGCTGAAGTAGAAGAAGCCTCCATGGGTGACATTGCCTGCATCGTCGGCATTTCCGACCTGAAGATCGGCGAAACCGTAACGGACCCGGAAAATCCGGAAGCCCTGCCGAAGATCAACATCGACGAACCGACACTGTCCATGATTTTCTACGTCAACGACAGCCCCTTTGCCGGCCAGGATGGCGAATTCGTCACCAGCCGTCACCTGCGTGACCGCCTCTTCCGCGAAGTACAGACCAACGTCTCCCTGCGCGTCGAAGAAACGGACAGCGCCGATGCCTTCAAAGTATCCGGCCGTGGCGAATTGCACATTGCCGTCCTCATTGAAGAAATGCGCCGTGAAGGCTATGAAATGCAGGTAGGCAAACCGGCCGTTATTACCAAAGAAATCAACGGCAAGAAATGCGAACCTCTCGAAGCCCTGACCATCGACGTACCCCAGGAATTTATGGGGGCAGTCATGGAAAAACTGGGAACGCGTAAAGCAGAAATGCTCAACATGATCGACCTCGCCGGCTACACCCGCCTGGAATTCATCATCCCTGCCCGCGGCCTCATCGGCTTCCGCAGCGAATTCCTGACAGCAACCAAAGGCAACGGCATCATGTACCACGTCTTCCACGGCTATGCACCTTGGAAAGGAGAAATTCCGGGCCGTACGCGTGGCAGCCTCGTAGCTTTTGAATCGGGCACGACCACCGGCTACGGTATCTTCAACCTCCAGGACCGCGGCGTCATGTTCATCGAACCGGCACAGGAAATCTACCTCGGCCAGGTCGTTGGCGAAAGCAACCGCGATGTCGATATCGACGTCAACCCGTGCAAGAAGAAACACCTGACTAATACGCGTTCTTCGTCCTCCGATGAAGCACTCCGCCTCGTTCCGCCCCGCCAGATGGGCCTGGAAAAATCCCTCGAATGGATCAACGACGACGAACTCGTAGAAGTTACGCCACACAACATCCGGATCCGCAAGGCCATCCTCGACAAACACGACAGAAAGAAAGCCATGCGCAAGGCTCAATAAGCGGAAATGCTATAAAACTTGTATACTTTCTTTCACGTTCTACCATAGAATAAACTGATTGGTGACGCAGCTTTTTTCGAAATTTGAAATGAGCTGCGTCATTTTTTATGCGATTTTCTCGTGAAAAGGACTGGAAATTATTCTAAAATTGTGGTACATTATGGTTAATGCATATGCAAATGCGAATCGAATCGTATATGCGTATACACGTAGTACGGTACTGGTTGTGAAAATCGGTACTTGTAAACCTTCACTTGTGATGTTATTATTTTAATATCTCAATATCAAAAGAAAGGGACGAAAGTGATTATGAAAAAAAATTATGTAGTAATGGATGGTAACACTGCCGCTGCATATGCATCCTATGCATTTACAGAAGTAGCTGCTATCTTCCCGATCACGCCTTCCTCTGTTATGGCAGAAAAGGTTGACGAATGGGCTGCAAAAGGTAAGAAAAACATTTTCGGCAACACCGTTGATGTCATTCAGATGCAGTCTGAAGCCGGTGCTGCAGGTACTTGCCACGGCTCTCTGCAGGCTGGTGCTTTGACCACTACCTATACAGCTGCCCAGGGCTTGCTGTTGATGATTCCGCCGATGTTCAAAATTGCCGGTGAATTCCTGCCTGGCGTATTCCACATCGCTGCCCGTACCATCAGCGCTCATGCACTTTCTATCTTTGGCGATCATTCGGACGTTATGGCTTGCCGTTCGACTGGTTTCGGCATGATCATGTCTTCCTCGCCGCAGGAAGCTATGGATCTCGGCTGCGTAGCTCACTTAGCTGCTATCGGTGGCCGTTATGCCTTCATGCACGTATTTGATGGTTTCCGTACGTCTCACGAAATGCAGCGTATCGAAGCCCTCGACTACAACGATCTGGCTAAACTGGTTGACTACAAACAGCTCGAAGCTTTCCGTAAAAACAGCCTGAACCCTGAACATCCGTACACCCGTGGTACGACTGTTAACCCGGATATCTTCTTCCAGACAAAAGAAGGCGCTAACGAAAAAGTTGCTACCATCCCTGACGTAGTACAGCACTACATGGATGAAATCAACAAACTGACCGGTCGGGACTACAAACTGTTCAACTACTATGGTCCTGAAGATGCAGAAGAATTGATCGTTATCATGTGCTCCGCTGCTGAAACGGTTCGTGATACGGTTGATTACCTCAACGCTCACGGCAAAAAAGTCGGCATGATTCAGGTTCACCTCTATCGTCCGTTCTCTGTTAAACATTTCGTTGACGCTATTCCGGCAACTGTTAAGAAAATTGCCGTTATGGACCGCACGAAAGAATCCGGCTGCGTAGCAGAACCTCTCTACCTGGACGTTCAGATGGCTCTCGTACAGTCCGGCCGTGGTGATATCACTGTCGTAGGCGGCCGTTATGGTCTCTCCTCGAAGGATACCACACCTGGTCAGATCGCAGCTGTATACAAAAACCTCGAACAGGATACACCGAAGAACAACTTCACTATCGGTATCGTTGATGATGTTACCTTCACCTCCTTGCCGACAGAAAACTTCCACATCGAATATCCTGGCCAGATTTCCGCTAAAATCTGGGGCCTCGGCGGCGACGGCACGGTTGGCGCTAACAAGAACGCCATCACGATCATCGGCCTCGATGCTGACAAATATGCACAGGCTTACTTCTCCTATGACTCCATGAAGACAGGCGGCCTGACACAGTCCCACTTACGTTTCGGTGACAAACCGATCCATGCTACGTACCTCGTAGGTTCCGCTGACTTCGTTGGCTGCCATGCACCTACATACGTAAAGAAATATGATACGACGACAGACCTCAAAGACGGCGGTGTATACCTCCTGAACTGTCCGTGGAGCGTAGAAGAACTGGACAAAGAACTCCCGGCACAGATGAAGAAAGATCTGTTCAATAAACACGCTCAGTTCTACATCATCGATGCTACGAAGCTCGCTGGTGAAATCGGCCTTGGTAACCGCGTTAACTCCATCCTCCAGGCTGCCTTCTTCAAACTGACGAACGTTATTCCTATCGACGAAGCTGTTGAAGCCATGAAGAGAGGGAACTACAACTCCTACTTCAAGAAGGGCGGCCAGGAAATCGTTGACAAGAACAACAAAGCTGTCGACGCTGGTATCGAAGGCCTGACGAAAGTCGAAATCCCGGCTTCCTGGGCTGACGCTGTCGATGCTCCGGCACCGAAAGTTGATATGCCTGACTTCGTTCGTGACCTCGTTATCCCTGTTGACCGTCAGCACGGCGACGAACTGCCTCTGTCCATCTTCAAGAAATACGGCGTATTCGATGGCACCTGGCAGAACGGCACGACAGAATACCTCAAACGTGGCGTAGCTATCGAAGTTCCTCACTGGAACGCAGACGTTTGCGCACAGTGCAACAGCTGCGCAATGGCTTGCCCCCATGCAGCAATCCGCCCGGTTCTCGTAACGGACGCTGAAAAAGCTGATGCTCCGGCTAACTTCGTAACCGTACCGGCTAAAGGCAAAGGCCTGGAAAACTACAGCTATCGCATGCAGCTTTCCCCGTATGACTGCCTCGGCTGCGGCGTTTGCACGACTGTTTGCCCGATGAAAGAAAAAGGCGCCCTGGTTATGGTTCCGATGCAGGACGAAGTAGACCAGCAGGACAACTTCAACGAATATGCAATGAAAGAAAAATATTTGAAGAAAGAAGTTGTCAGCGACTCCAACGTCAAAGCTGCTCAGTTTGCTAAACCGTACTTCCAGTTCTCGCCTGCTTGCGGCGGCTGCGCTGAAACAACCTACATCAAGACGGTTACACAGCTCTTCGGCTCCCGCATGTACATTGCCAATGCTTCCGGTTGCTCCTCTGCATACGGCGGTTCTCTCCCGATGACTCCGTACTGCAAAGACGAACGCGGCTTTGGTCCTTGCTGGGAACAGTCCCTGTTCGAAGACAATGCTGAATTCGCTTATGGCTACTTCCATGCACAGGATGCTATCCAGAAGGAAATCATCATCCGTCTGAACACTCTGAAAGAACAGAACATCTGCACTGCAGAAATCGAAGCATACCTCGCTGCTTACCAGGATGGCAAGAAATCCCGTGAAGTATCGGATGCTCTCCTCGCTGCTCTCGAAAAAGCAGAACAGACAGAAGAAGTTAAATTCGTCCTCCAGAACCGTGAATTCGTTGCTAAGAAGTCCGTATGGGCTATCGGCGGCGACGGCTGGGCTTACGATATCGGCTTCGGCGGTATTGACCATGTAATTGCTCAGAACCGCGATGTCAACATCCTCGTTGTTGATACAGAAGTATACTCTAACACAGGCGGCCAGGCTTCCAAAGCTACCCAGACTTCGGCTGTTGCCAAGTTCGCTGCCGGCGGTAAAGTAATCAAGAAGAAAGACCTCGGCGCTATTGCCATGACCTACGGCTATGTATATGTAGCTCAGGTTGCTATGGGTTACAGCCAGGCTCAGACTCTCCGCGCTATCCGCGAAGCTGAAGCATATGATGGTCCTTCCATCGTCATCTGCTACTGCCCGTGCCTCGAACATGGTATCCGTGCTGGTATGGGATCCACACAGCTCGAAATGAAGAAAGCTGTTGAATGCGGTTACTGGCATCTCTATCGCTTCGATCCGCGTCTGGCTGAACAGGGCAAGAACCCGTTCCAGCTCGATTCTCCGGAACCGGATGCAGACAAGATCATGGATTACCTCAACGGCGAAAACCGTTACAGAAGACTCAAGATCAACTTCCCGGAACGTGCCGATGCATTGTACAAGAAAGAAATTCAGGATGCAAAAGACCGTTACCACAAATATGCAAAACTGGCTGGCAGAGAATAATCGCTCCGCTTGCTATGCAAAGAGCCCAGACTTCGGTCTGGGCTTTTTTGCTGGACAAGAACCGTTTAGGACCGTATGATATAGATAATAACCTATAGGAGGTGTCATACAATGATTGTTATGGTTGCCCTGGATGACCATCAGGGTCTCTGTTTTAACCACCGCCGCCAGAGCCGCGACCGCGTCCTGCGCGATTACATGCTGGACCTGGCAGGGGATTCGGGTATTTGGCTCAATGCCTATTCTGCGTCCATGTTTACGGAAGACACGCATACCTTACATATTGCCGAAGATTTTCTCGACCAGGCCGGTCCCGGTGAGTACGCCCTCGTAGAAGATAAGGCCGTACGGCCCTACGCCGGCAAGATCGAAAAGCTCATCGTCTTCCGCTGGAACCGCTCTTACCCGGCCGACATGTATTTCGATCTCTCCACAGACGACGGCTGGCAGCTTCAATCGAGCCGCGATTTCGCCGGTTCGTCACACGACAAGATTACCGAGGAGGTGTATAGCCGGTGAAAAAACTGACGACACTGCTTGCCGTTCTCGTAACGGCACTCTGCCTCTTCCTGGCCGGCTGCGGCAGCTCCAGCCAGTCGCCGGCCCAGGATACGAAAAAGCCTGCCCAAACGCAGACGGCACAAGCCCAGGCGGCAGGCAAAACGGGCCAGGCCCAGCCATCCTTTGACCTCGACAGTATTCCTGCCTTCGATGGCCATCCCTATGTGGTCATTAATGACAACGTACCGTCCTTTGCGGCAGCCGACAGGACGACCCAGTCCTTCGAGCACTACAGCAATCTTGATTCCCTAGGGCGCTGCGGCCCTGCCTATGCCAACATCGGCCGCGACCTCATGCCGACGAAAAAACGCGGTGCCATTGGCAGCGTCAAGCCCAGCGGCTGGCATACGACAAAGTATGACAACGTCGACGGCAAGTACCTGTACAACCGCTGCCACCTCATTGGCTATCAGCTGACGGCAGAAAACGCCAACCCGAAGAACCTCATTACAGGCACACGCTACTTGAACGTAGAAGGCATGCTGCCCTTTGAAAATATGGTAGCCGACTACGTCAAAGAAACAAATAACCACGTCCTGTACCGCGTCACGCCAATCTTCTCAGGCGATAACCTCGTCGCCAACGGCGTCGAAATGGAAGGCTATTCCGTAGAAGACCAGGGCGCAGGCATTCAGTTCCACGTCTTCGTCTACAATAACCAGCCCGGCATTGTCATCAATTATAAGACCGGCACGAGCAAGGCCCTGTAAAAGAGCAGCAGCCCTGCCTTTTGCCTAAAAATGTGTACGACAACAGAAAATGACTGGACAATTTTTGCCAGAGGCTTATAATGTCATATGTATAACGTCATTTTTTTGTTTAGCTAAACTAATGGAGGGTGAGCCACCATGGCTTTTTTAGCATCAATCCAGGGAGTAATCCCTATACTGCTGATTATCTTGTTAGGGTATGAAATGCAGGACCGGCACTTCGTCAGTGATGATTTTACAGACAACGTATCTAAGATCATCATGAACATCGCTTTGCCGGCAGCCGTCTTTGCGTCCATGGTCAAGTACATGTCCCTCGATATGCTGGGCTCTCTTTCAGAAGGCATTACCCTCGTCGGCATCAGCGTGATCCTGTGGTACGGCCTGGGCTGGATCTGGGCCAAAATCACGCACGTACCGGCTGGCCGTAATGGCAGCTTCGTCGCCGCTGTGGCTAATACGAATACGCTCTTTATCGGCTGGCCCCTCAACCTGGCTCTCTTTGGAGAACAGGCTATGCCGTACTTCCTGGCCTATTTCTTTTTCTGTAATATTTCCTGCTGGACCATTGGCGCCTTCCTCGTCGCCGAAGATCCCGTACTGAGTTACCGCCAGAAAGTAAGACGCCACTTCGACTTTAAGAAGCTCGTACCGCCGCCGCTCGTCAGCTGCGTCGTAGCCTTTGCCTTTCTCCTGACCGGTATCACCCTGCCGGACGCGCTCCTCAATACGTTTAATTACGTCGGCAGCCTGGTCACACCTTTATCGCTTCTTTATATCGGCATGACACTGCAAAAGGCAGGCATACGCAATATTTCCCTGGACCGCGATACCGTTGCCGGCTTCACGGGCCGTCTCGTCCTGGCACCGGCTGTCATGGCCGCCGTCCTCATCGTGGGCCAGCGCTTTTTAGGCCCCATGTCGGCCCTCGAATTCGATACGTACATCGTCCAGTCGTCCCTGCCGATCATGGCCGTCCTGCCGATTATGGCAAACGAAGCCCACGGCGACGTACGTTACGCTACGAGTATGGTAACGGCCAGTACGGTTCTCTTTGCCGCTGTCATTCCTTTGGTCGTCCTGGTCCTCGGCGTCTGACCCCGCTTTCACTTACGGATTTCCCTTTGCCCCTGTGGCAAGGCGGAAATCCGTTTTTTTTTCTTTTGGCCAGGTTACAAGGGCCAGGTCACACGGTACGGCACCATCCATAAGAAAAAAAGAAAAAACTTGCACAGTTTTTACAGGCAAGCCATAGCTTTTTCCTTGACTTAGAGTGAACTTCATGTGATAAGATAATACCGTTGTTGTACATAATGAAACAACACGCATGCATTTAGTAAGGGGAGGAAACAACCATGGAAAAATCTAAAGTGTATTTTACTGATTTTCGTTGCAAAATCGGTACGAATGGGTTAATGAAGTTACAGAAACTGTGCCGCCGTGCCGGTATCGATCAGATCGACATGGATGGCAAGTTCGTGGCCATCAAAATGCACTTCGGCGAATTGGGCAGCCTGGCCTCGATCCGTCCGCAATACGTCAAAGCCGTAGCCGACCTGGTAAAAGAATTGGGCGGCAAACCGTTCCTGACGGACTGTAATACCCTCTATCCGGGCAGCCGCAAGCATGCCCTGGAACATCTGGACTGTGCCAACCTGAACGGCTATAATACGGTCACGACAGGCTGTCAGATCATCATCGGCGACGGCCTGCGCGGTACCGATGAAGTAGAAGTACCCGTTAAAAATGGGGAATACGTAGAAAAAGCAAAAATCGGCCGGGCCATTATGGACGCCGACGTCTTCATCAGCCTGGCTCATTTTAAAGGCCACGAAATGACCGGCTTTGGCGGCGCTATCAAAAATATCGGCATGGGCTGCGGCAGCCGTGCCGGCAAGATGGAACAGCACTCGTCGGGCAAACCGGCCGTAGACGAAAGCCTCTGCCGTGGCTGCCGCCGCTGCGCTACAGAATGCGGCTCCGACGCCATTACCTATGAAAACAACAAGGCCCACATCGACGAAGAACTGTGCAAGGGCTGCGGCCGCTGCATCGGCGCCTGTGCCTTTGACGCCACCCAGACTATCGACTGGGATGCCAGCGACAAACTGGACCGCAAAATGGCTGAATACGCCCAGGCAGTCTGTCAGGACCGTCCGTGCTTCCATATCAACATGGTCATGGACGTATCGCCGAACTGCGACTGTCATGCGGAAAGTGACGCACCGATCCTGCCGAACCTCGGCATGTTTGCGTCCTTCGACCCGGTTGCCCTCGACCAGGCCTGTGTAGATGCCTGCCAGAAAGCACAGCCCCTGCCGAACAGCCAGCTCGCTGATAACCTGGCCAACCCGGAACTGGAATGTCACCACGATCACTTCATCGACAACAACCCCCACGTCAACTGGGAAGAAACCCTCGTTCATGCACAGAAAATCGGCATGGGCACGCGGGAATACGAACTCGTTGTCGTAAAATAAGGATATTTCTTGCAGTAAAAGCCACGGATCGCAGTCCGTGGCTTTTTTGTACCTGGATAACCATTCTCAAATATGCTAAAATGTATAAGATACGAAAAAGATACCAATTAGGAGGTCTTTCATGTACAACTATGTATTATTCGATTTGGACGGTACCCTGACCGATTCCAAGGAAGGCATCATCAAGTCCGTCGCCTATGCCCTGGAAAAAATGGGGGAAACGACGGCAGGCCGCCTGGATCAGCACACGGTCATCGGACCGCCTATGATGACGACGTTCACCCAGGTCTATGGCTTTTCCGAAGCCAAGGCACGCCACTTGTACAGCCTCTTCCAGGAACGCTATGGTACAGTAGGCCGTTTTGAAAATAAACCCTTCCCGGGCATTTTGGACCTCTTGCAGGCCCTGCGGGACCACGGTGTAGCCAGCTATGTGGCTACGTCGAAGCCGACGGTTCACGCCCAGGCTATTTGTGATAAATTTGGCATTACCCCTTACGTAGAGGCTGTCTGTGGCAGCACCCTGGGCGGCTCGGAAACGAAAGCCGACGTCATGCAGGCCGTCCTCAACCGCATCGGACCTGACGGCGTGCCGTCGAGCCTCATGGTGGGGGACCGCAAATACGACGTTATTGGCGCCAGAGAAACGCACGTACCCGTAGCCATCGTAGGCTTTGGCTATGGCACAGAGGCAGAACGGCAGGCCTTCCCGCCGGATTACTTCGCCCCGGACGTGCCGGCACTACAGCAGATTATCCTTGGCGATACAAACAGATAGGAGAGATAGTATGACCTTAGATGTACACAGCACGTTACACGGTTTCCGTGTCGATCGCGCAGTTTTTGTCAAAGAATTAGGCAGCCAGGCGTATGAAATGACACACGTCCAGTCCGGCGCCCGCCTGCTCTACATCAAAAACGACGACGACAACAAAGTATTTTCCATTTCCTTCCGCACGACACCGTCGGACAGCACGGGCGTACCGCACATTTGCGAACACTCGACGCTGTGCGGCTCGCGCAAGTTCCCCTTGAAGGAACCCTTCGTCGAACTGGTCAAAGGCTCGCTCAATACGTTCCTCAACGCCATGACCTTCCCGGACAAGACCATGTATCCCGTAGCCAGCCGCAACGCCATCGACTTCAAAAACCTCGTCGACGTCTACCTCGATGCGGTCTTCTTCCCAAACATGCTCAAGGACCCGGAAGTCCTCATGCAGGAAGGCTGGCACTATGAAATGGAAACACCTGACGCGCCCCTTTCCTACAGCGGCGTCGTCTACAATGAAATGAAAGGCGTCTTCTCGTCACCGGACGCCCAGCTCGAACGGCACGTCATGGAAAACCTCTTCCCGGACACGACGTACGGCGTCGAATCGGGCGGCGATCCCGACGACATCCCGAACCTCACGCAGGCAGACTTTACGGCCTTCCATGCCAAATATTACCACCCGTCAAACAGCTACATCTTCCTCTATGGCGATCTCGATATTGACGCCATGCTGGCATTCATCGATGGCGAATACCTGAGTAAGTTTACGGCTACGCACATTGCCTCGGAAATCAGCCGCCAGGCCTGCCCGGGGAGCATCGTAAAAACCTACCCGTACGGCGTAGCCAACGGCGAAAAGACAGAGCAGAAGACCCTGCACAGCCTGACCTACGTCGTCGACGACGCCCTCGACACGACGCTGGCCCTGGCCTTTAAGACTCTGACCTACGCCCTCTTGCTCTCGCCGGCAGCACCGCTCAAAAAAGCCCTCGTCGACGCCGGCCTGGGCCAGGACATTTCCGGTGACTTCCAAAATGGTCTCCTCCAGCCCTTGTGGGGCATTTCCATCAACGGCTCGGACCCGGACAAGCAGGCGCAGATTCTGCCCGTCGTACGTAAAGCCCTGACAGACCTCGTCACGAAGGGCATCGACCGGACACTCCTCACAGGCGCCCTGAACCGTATTGAATTTTCCCTGCGCGAAGCCGACTTTGCCGGCCGTCCGAAGGGACTCATCTACGGCATCCAGTGCATGGATACGTGGCTCTACGACGAAGACCCGCTCCTTTCCCTGACCTATGAAGAGGCCCTCCAGACACTGCGCCAGGGCCTGACGACGTCGTACTACGAAGACATCCTGAAGAAATACATCCTCGACAATCCCTACTACGCCCTCGTGTCCCTCGTACCGGAACCGGGCCTCACGGAACAGCACGACCAGGCCGTAGCTGAAAAGCTCGCTGCCTACAAGGCCACCCTGTCGGCGCAGGACATCGACGCCATCATCGCCGCCACGCAGGCCCTCAAAAAACGCCAGGCAACGCCCGATTCGCCGGAAGCCCTGCAGACCATTCCGACCCTCTCCCGGGCCGACCTCGAAGCCAAGGCCGAAGACGTGGAAATGCATGAAGAAGCCGTAGCCGGCGTGCCCCTGTGCTACGTACCGGACTTTACCAATGGCATTACCTACATCAATGCCTACTTTGATTTGCACGGCTTTACGACAGAAGAAATGTCCTACGTCTACCTCCTGAGCGATCTCCTGGGCGATCTCGATACGCAGGACCACACCTATGCAGACCTTTCGAGCCTCATTGACCTCTATATCGGCGGCATTGACTACAGCGTTTCAGCCTACGCCGACCAGGTCGACAACAGCAAGTACACGCCGGTCTTTAAAATAAAGACCAAGGCCCTCAGCAAAAACCTGGATAAGGCCATTGCCCTCTTAAAGGAAATTACGCTCCAGACGCTCTTTACCAACAAGGAACGCCTCATCGAGCTCGTAGAAGAAACGAAGGCCGGCTGGGATATGGACGCCTTCCGCCGCGGCCAGACCCTGGTCATGCACCGCGTCCTGTCCTATACGTCGCCGGTAGAGCAGTTCTGCGACGCCGGAGAACTGGCGTACTATGATTTCGTCGCCTCCATAGCGGCAACGATCCGGACAGAACCGGAAAAAACGGCTCAGCGCCTGCAGGCCGTCCTGGAAAAAATCTTTGTCCGCGCCGGCCTGACGCTCGCCGTGACTGGCAGCGAAGACGACAAGCAGACTGCCGTCAGCCTCCTGCCCCAGTGGCTCCAGGCTATGCCCGCCGGCGAAACACAGACCAGCCTCTGCCAGTTCCCGCTGGCACCGAAGAACGAAGGCATCATGACCAGCGGCAAGGTCCAGTACGTCGCCAAGGGCGGCAACTTCCGCCGTCACGGCTATGACTACACGGGCAGCATGATGGTCCTCAATACGATTCTCCAGTACGGCTATTTGTGGACGAAGATCCGCGTCCAAGGCGGTGCCTACGGCGCCTTTACACGCTTTTATGCCAACGGCGACATGGTCTTTTGCTCGTACCGCGATCCGAACCTGCGCCGCAGCATCGAAGCCTACGACGACCTGGCAGACTATTTGGCACACTTTGACATTTCCGACCGGGAAATGACCAAGTACGTCATCGGCACGCTGAGCCGCATTGACGTACCGCTTACGCCGTCCCTGCGGGGCGACAAGGCCATGAACCGCTACTTTACAGGCCTGACCCAGGCAGAAGCACAGCGCCGCCGCGATCAGCTCCTGGCTACGACCGTAGATGACATCCGCGCCCTGGCACCGCTCGTACGGGACGTCATGGGTGATAACCAGATCTGCGTCATGGGCGGCGAAGGGAAGCTTCGCGAAGACAGCGACCTCTTCGGCACGCTCATTTCCCTGCCGGGCTAAGGAGGGACGCGCGTGCGAGGACGATTTGCGCCAAGCCCGACGGGCTATATCCACGTGGGCAACGTCTGGTCGGCTTTCCTGGCGTGGCTGCAAGTGCGCCAGGCCGGCGGCACGCTGGTCCTGCGTATAGAAGACATTGATGAACAGCGGTCGAAAGGGGAGTTTGTCACGGCCCTCCTGGAGGACCTCACCTGGCTGGGCCTTACGTGGGATGAAGGTCCGGATACAGGCGGCCCCTGCGGACCCTACATACAGCAACAGCGCTACGACCGCTATGCTGCGGCCCTGGCACAGCTGGCGGCACAAGGCCTGCTCTACCCGTGCTACTGCAGCCGCGCCAGGCTGCAGGCTGTAGGCGCACCCCACGCCGGAGAACACGTCGTCTACGACGGCCACTGCTATGGCCTCTCCAAAGAAGAACAGGCCCGGCAGACGAAGAAGCCGTCGTGGCGCGTACACGTACCGGCCCGGACCGTGACTTTTACGGACGGCGTCTACGGTGCGCAGACCGGGTTTTTGCCACGCTGCTGCGGTGATTTCGTCGTCCGCCGCGCCGATGACATGTATGCCTACCAGCTCGCCGTATCCGTCGATGACGCTGCCATGGTCATTACCCACGTCCTGCGCGGCCGCGACCTCCTGTCGTCGACGGCCCAGCAGATCTGGCTCATAGAAACGCTGGGCGGCACGGCGCCGGCCTATACGCACGTGCCCATGCTCATGGACGCCGGCGGCCACCGCCTGTCCAAACGGCAGCAGGGCATTACCGTGCGCAGCCTGCGCAGCCAGGGCGTCACAGCCCGGGCCCTCTTATCCTACCTGGCCTGGCGCGGCGGCCTCCTGCCGGAACGGCGCTGCCTTTCCCAGGCAGACCTGATCAGGCAGTGCCGGTTTGAAGCGCTGCGTCATGATGATATGGTTCTGCCGGACGACTGGCTGTCCCAAGTAAGTGACATTTCAAAAAGTTTTTGAAAATAACATATATCCATTAATTTTTATTACCATAAAATGTAGACTGCAAGGCAAAGGGAAGGAAAAACCTTCAAATTTTGCCTTGCAGTTTTTTATATCTTTGTGTATACACTATTAATTACTTAACCTTGTTGTCATGCAGTGTGAAAATGTGGTAAAATGTGGTGAAAAGTGATAAAAAGTACAGAAAGGAGGGTCCTGCCATGTTCATGGGAGAATATTCACACGCCATCGACGCCAAAGGCCGGGTTATCATGCCGGCTAAGTTCCGCGAAGAACTGGGCGCTTCTTGTGTTGTTACCCGTGGCCTGGAGGGCTGTCTTTCTGTGTACACGTCGGAGGCTTGGCAGGCCTTGGCGGATAAAATGAAAAAGCTGCATACGAGCAAGGAAAAAGTACGCGCTTTTAAACGCTTTCTCTTCGGTAGCGCGGCGGAATTGGAATTTGACCGGACAGGACGTATCCTCATTCCCGCAACGCTCCGTGATTACGCAGGCTTGAGCCGGGAAGTAACGGTACTCGGTACAGGCGACACCATTGAAATCTGGGATAAAGAAGCCTATGAAGCCTACGCTGCCAAAACCGTTCCGGCTATGGAAGAAATAGCCGAAGAACTGGAAGATCTGGATTTCGATTTATAGGAGCATTCATGGAATTTCATCATATAAGCGTATTGCGCAACGAAACTATCGAGCACCTCTTGGGCGATCCCCATGGCATCTACGTAGATTGCACCCTCGGCGGTGGCGGCCATTCCCATTACCTGGCAGAACACCTGGCCGACGACGGCACGATCATCGGTCTCGACCAGGACCAGACGGCTATAAACGCTGCCTCAGCCCGCATGGCCGACGTAGGCTGCCGCTTCATTCCCGTACAAAAGAACTTCCGCTACATCGGCGACGTACTGGACGAGCTGCAGATCGATTACGTAGACGGCGTCATGTTTGACCTGGGCGTTTCCAGCTACCAGCTCGACACACCGGAACGGGGCTTTTCGTACATGCAGGACGGCCCTCTCGACATGCGCATGGACCGGTCCCAGGGCAAAAGCGCCTACGACGTGGTCAATACGTACAGTGAAGGCGAGCTCTACCGGATCATCAAGGACTACGGCGAAGAACGCTGGGCCAAGCGCATTGCCGCGTTCATCGTAGCGGCCCGCAAGGACGCACCGCTGACGACGACGGCCGAGCTGGTATCGGTCATCAAGAAGGCCATTCCCGCTGGTGCCCGCAAGGACGGTCCCCATCCGGCAAAACGGACCTTTCAGGCCATCCGCATCGAAGTAAACGATGAACTGGGGATTCTGCGGCAGGCCGTAGAAACGGCAGCCGGGCGGTTAAAGCCGGGCGGCCATATTTGCGTCATTACCTTCCACTCCCTGGAAGACCGCATTGTCAAGCAGACCTTAAAGCTCTTGGCGACGGATTGCATCTGTCCGCCGGACCTGCCGGTCTGTGTCTGCCACCACCACGCCAGCCTGCGCGTACAGCGCCATGCCATTGAGCCGGCGGCGGCAGAAATCGAAGCAAATCCACGGGCCCGCAGTGCGAAATTACGGGTTGGTATACATAAATAAAATTGATAAAATAAACGAGATTTATTGTTTTTATTGTTGATGGGATGTGTTATAATATGCTGGCCAGAAAAGCTGGATATACTCACTATGAGGGACTGCAGGAACACGGGCAGTCCGGCACAACATCATACGCGGGCATGGAAGAACGACGGTTTGGCCGGCTCTTACGACAGACCATCGTCATCGTTGGTATCATTGGCGTCTTTATGCTGGCCTGTGTTGCCTTATCGGCAATCAAGGCCAACAACAGCTACGTCCTCATGCAGCACAAGCTGCATGCGCGCCAGCTGCAGCATGAAAACGAAATGCTCCGCGTGGATATTGCCAAATTAGGGACTCCTGACAGGATTTACAAGGAGGCCAAAAAATTGGGTATGGTAATGCCAGTTACTGTCTTGTATGGTCAGTCTCATGAAACGTCCGGAACAGCCAATACCAGCCATTAGTGCGGCAGCATGAGCAGCCTTGTTTTAAGGCTGCTATTGTTGTTTTTCTGTTCTGTACGCATAGCTTGCAATACAAAAAAAGGGGGAACACCTACACATGAAATCAATCGCTGAACTTTGTAAACAAATCAAGGGAATATATAACATAGATGGCAATGCCAACACACAGATTACGGGGATCTCGTCAGACTCCCGCGATATTGAACCGGGCTATCTCTTCGTCTGCTTTGCCGGCGTTCACACAGACGGCTCGAAATACGCCGCCCAGGCAGTCGAAAAGGGCGCCGTTGCCATCCTCACGACGAAGCACCTGCCGCTGCCGCAAAAGGCCGTCCAGATCATGGTACCGGACGTACACCACGCCGTAGAAGACATGGTGCCCTATTTCTATGACTATCCCGGCAAGAAAATGCGCATGATCGGCGTCACCGGCACGAACGGCAAGACGACGACGAGCCACATCATTGCCCACATCCTGCGCGCCGCAGGCCATCACGTCGGCGTCCTTGGCACGATTCACGCCCTCATCGACGACGAAGAACTGCCGATCCACAATACGACACCGGACGTCATCGAACTGCAGCGCTTCCTGGCCCTCATGTACGACCGCGGCATGACCCACGTCGTCATGGAAGTATCGAGCCACGCCCTGGCCTTAAACCGCGTTGCCGGCATCGAATACGATACAGCCGTCTTCACGAACCTCACGCAGGACCACCTCGATTTCCATAAAACCTTCGAAAACTACCTGGCCGCCAAAGCCAAGCTTTTCCAGAGCCTGAGCCGGGAAGAACACGTCAAGGATAACAAAACGGCCATCGTCAACATCGACGACGCCTACGCTGACGGCATTCTCAAGGCCTGCCACTGCAAAGTCCTCACGTACGGCGTAGAAAAGAAAGCCGACCTTCAGGGCGCCAACCTGTCGGTTGAACTGAAACACTCGGCCTTCGACGTCACCGGCCCCTTCGGCACGGTCCATCTGAAAATGAATATTACCGGCCTCTTCAACGTCTACAACACGCTGGCCGCCATTGGCGCCGCCCATGCAGAAGGCGTAGATCTGGCAACCATAGAAAAAGCACTGCAGGATTTCCATTCTGTACCGGGCCGCTTTGAACTCGTCGAAGCCGGCCAGGATTTTGCCATTGTCGTCGACTATTCCCACACGCCGGACAGCCTGGAAAAGGCCCTCGAAACGGCGCGCGATATGAAGCCGAAGCGCATCCTCGCCGTCTTTGGCTGCGGCGGTGACCGGGACCGTACGAAACGGCCGATCATGGGCCGCATTGCCGCCGAAAAGGCAGACATTCCCATCGTTACGTCCGACAATCCCCGTTCGGAAAACCCCGACGCCATTGTCGCTGAAGTAGAAGCCGGTGTCAAAGAAGGCCTGCGCCCGGGCCAGCAGCACGAAGTCATTGTCGACCGCCGTCAGGCCATTTACCGGGCTGTCGAACTGGCCCAGCCGGGAGATATCGTCCTCATTGCCGGCAAAGGCCATGAAGATTATCAGATCCTCAATACGGGGACTATCCATTTCGACGATCGCGAAGTAGCCAGAGACGCCGTCCTGGCTTTAAAGGGGAGATAAGAAATGGCACGATTCACACTGGATGAAGTGGTACAGGCCACAGGCGGCCGCCTCGTATATGACGTACCGGACCGGACCTTTAGCCAGGCCGAAACGGATACGCGGGCGATCAGCCAGGGAGCGCTCTTCGTCGCCCTCAAGGGCGAACGCTTCAACGGCCACGATTACGTCCTCAAGGCACGCGAACAAGGCGCCTTAGGAGCCGTCGTGTCGGAAGACCGGCCGGAATACAACGTACCCGGTTTTGCCGTCTTTCTCGTAGCCAACACGGAAACGGCCTATCAGGACCTGGCCCGTTTTCACCGGCGCCGCTTTGCCATTCCCATCGTCGCCGTTACGGGCTCTGTCGGCAAGACGTCGACACGCAGCATCATTGCCGCTGTATTGTCCCAGCGCTACCACGTCCTGCAGACAGAAAAGAATTTCAACAACGAAATCGGCTTGCCCCGTACGCTCCTGCAGCTTACGCCGGAACATGAAGTGTGTGTCGTAGAAATGGGCATGCGCGGCCTCGGCCAGATTGCCGAGCTGGCCGCCATTGCCGAACCGACCATCGGCGTCGTCACGAACGTCGGCAAAAGCCATATCGAACTCCTGGGCTCCCAGGAAAATATAGCCAAGGCCAAAAGCGAGCTCGTAGAAGCCCTGCCCGAAAACGGCGCCGCCATCCTCAACCAGGATGATCCCTACGTCGCTGCCATGGCCGATCTCTGCCGCGGCAAAGTCGTAGGCTATGGCGTGACCAGCAACGCCGCCATCCGGGCCAGCCGCATTACGTGCAACGAAAAGGGTATCCGCTTTGCCTGTCGCTGCTTTGACCAGGTACTCGATATCCACATGCCCGTCATTGGCCGGCATAACGTATACAACGCTCTGGCGGCCATTGCCGTAGGACGCCTCCTGGGCCTTTCGGAGCATCAGCTCGCCAAGGGCCTGGCCGAATACCGCGGCATGCCTATGCGCCAGGAACTCGTGCGCTGTGGCGACTATACGTTTATTAACGACGCCTACAATGCCAACCCGGCTTCCATGAGCGAAGCCCTGCGTTCACTCACGCTGCTCACAAAAGGACGCAAAATCGCCGTCCTCGGCGGCATGCTCGAACTGGGCGAGTGGGCCCAAAAAGAACATGCAGCCATCGGCGCCGAAGCCGCTGACCTGGGTATTGACATTCTCATTACCCTCGGTGACCTGGCAGCCGGCATTGCCAGCGCAGCCCGCGCTAAGGGCCTTACCGCCGTGTACACGACAGCTACCCATGCCGAAGCGGCAGCGCGCCTGCAGGAACTCCTGCAGCCTGGCGACACTATCTTATTAAAAGGATCCCGTGGCTTTGCCATGGAAAAAATATTGCCTTATTTTGAAAGGAAGTAATGTTGATGTTAAATACGCTGCTCTTTGGTTTTGCCGTAAGCCTTATCGTGGCTTTGGCTCTGGGTCCCCTGGTAATCCGGGAATTGAAACATTTTCACGCCCGCCAGTCGGAACGCGAAGAAGGTCCTCAGAGTCATAAGTATAAAGCCGGCACGCCAACCATGGGTGGCGTGTTGATACTGGCGGCCCTCATCGTGTCGTGCCTGATCTTTAATCCCCTCGACTTGCGCAAGGGCCTGGCCTTGTTCCTGACCTTTGGTCACGGCGTCATCGGCTTTCTCGACGACTCCATCAAGGCCATCAAGCACCGCAACCTGGGCCTGACAGCCAAGCAAAAGCTGGCAGCCCAGTTCGTCATGGCCGCAATCTTTTGCTTCATCCTGAAAGAATACCTGAATTTCCCGACAACCCTGTGGATTCCTTTTACCACCTGGAATATTGATTTAGGGCTGTTTTATTATCTCTTTGTCTTCGTCATGATCGTCGGCACGAGCAACGCCGTCAACCTGACCGACGGCCTGGACGGACTGGCAGCAGGCTCCTGCGCCATTACGTCCGTCGCCTACGTAGTCATCGCCGTAGCCCTGGGCTACGTGCACTTCGTCGTCTTCTGTGCGGCCCTGACCGGCGCCTGCCTGGGCTTCCTCTTTTACAACCAGCACCCGGCCAAGATGTTCATGGGTGACACAGGCTCCCTGGCCCTGGGCGGTGCCCTGGCTGCCATGGCAATCCTGACGAAAACAGAACTGCTCCTCATCATCGCCGGCGGCCTCTACGTCATTGAAGCCCTCTCCGTCATCATCCAGGTCATTTCCTTCAAGACGACGGGCAAACGGGTCTTCAAGATGAGCCCCATTCATCACCACTTTGAATTATCCGGCTGGAGCGAAGTAAAAGTAGTAACTGTATTTTGGAGCTTTTCGGCCCTCATGGCCATTCTTTCGATTTTTATCGTTTTGGCGTGGAAATAAAAACCAACCGTCTGATTTCGTCTAAAAGCAGGTGTGAATATGAGCATAATGGATTTTTCTGGAAAACGTGTGTTAGTCATCGGTGCCGGTATCAGTGGCCGGTCTGCGTCGGAGGCCCTGGCCTGTCACGGCGCTTCGGTCATATTAAATGATGTCAAGAATGTCGACGCCCAAGGGGAACCTTGGAATGAATTGAAAGCCGACGGCGTACAGCTCGTCTTTGGCCATCAGGAAGCGGCTCTTCTCGACAACATCGATATCGTCGTCCCTTCGCCCGTCGTTTCTCCGGAAATTCCGATTATGAAGGAAGCGGCAGCCCGCAAGCTGCCCATTTGGAGTGAAGTCGAAGTAGCCTGCCGCGTCACCGATGCGGACATCCTGGCCATTACCGGCACGAACGGCAAGACGACGACTACCACCCTCTTAGGCGAAATCATGAAGACCGCCGGCCGGGAAACGGTCATTGGCGGCAATATCGGCTACGGCTTGTCCCTGCAGGCAGAAGACCTGCCCAAGGAAGACGTCGTCGTAGCAGAACTGTCCAGCTTCCAGCTGGAATTTACGCGTACCCTGAAAGCCAAGGCCGCCGTCATCCTGAACATTACGCCGGACCACCTCGATCGTCACCACACGATGGAAGCCTACGTAGCAGCGAAAAAACGCATTTTCCTCAACCAGGACAAGAGCGATTTCGCCCTGCTCAACTATGACGACGCCCTCGTACACCCGATGGAACCGGACATGACCGGTACGGTCCTCTGGTTTTCCACCGAAGGCGAAGTGCCGGTCGGCGCTTTTGCCAAGGACGGCAACCTGGTCCTGCGTATGGACGGCAAGGATACGCTCATTTGCAAAGAAACAGAGCTGAAACTATTCGGCAAACACAATATTCAAAACTGTCTGGCAGCTGCACTTATGGCCTACGTAGCCGGTGCACCTTTGCCGGTCATTCGCACGGTACTGCAACACTTCAAGGGTGTCGAACACCGGATCGAACCGGTACGCACCCTGAATGGCGTAACATATTATAACGATTCTAAAGGCACGAATACAGACGCTTCCATAAAAGCACTGGCTGCCTTCCCGGGCCACCTGATCCTCATTGCCGGGGGCTATGACAAGCTCACGCCTCTCGACGAATTCATGGCCTTAGCGGCAGAAAAGGTCGATACGCTCATCCTCATCGGCGCAGCGACGGAACGCTTTGCTGCCGCCGCCGAAAAGGCAGGCGTAAAAGATATTCGTAAAGCCGGCAACAGCATGGAACAAGCTGTCATGCTGGCACGCAAGCTAGCCAAGCCGCCACAGAACGTGCTCTTATCACCGGCTTGTTCGAGTTATGATATGTATGACAATTATGAGCAGCGCGGACGTGTGTTCAAAGGGATAGTTAACGCGATTTAATCAATAGGAAAACACTAGTATAGGGAGGAAAGGAACATGCGCCGAGTTATTATTTCCGGAGGCGGAACAGGGGGGCATATCTATCCTGCTATTACCATCGCCCGGGCAATAGCAGACATTGAACCCACAGAATTTCTTTATGTTGGATCCAAGATTGGCCTGGAAAATACGCTGATTCCTAATGAGGGATTCCCTTTCGTTACGCTCGATGTACGTGGACTGGAACGTAAGATTTCATTTCGGAATTTCATCACCTTAGGCAAGACTGCCGGCAGTGTGCTTAAGGCAGAACGGATTATTCATAAATTTAAGCCCGACGTGGCCATCGGTACAGGCGGCTTCGTCTGCGGCCCCGTCCTTTTGGCAGCCAGCCTCAGCGGCGTGCCGACGATGGTACAGGAACAAAACGTCATTCCCGGCGTTACCAATACGATCCTGAGCCGCTTCGTCCGCTGCGTGGCCTTAGGCTACGAAGAAGCAGCAGAACGCTTCAAAAACAAGAAAAACCTGGTCTATACGGGCAACCCTGTCCGTAAGGACATCCTCACCGGTACGCGTGAACACGGCCGGGCCCTCCTCGGTCTCGACCCGGATAAATTCACGCTCCTCGTCGCCGGCGGCAGCCGTGGCGCCCGCACCATCAACAACGCCATGATCGAAGTGCACCGCTATTTCCGTGACAGCGAAGACATTCAGATCCTGCACGTCACAGGCGATCACGAATACGACCGCGTCGTTTCCCAGCTCGAAGGCATTGACGGCAAAGGCCGCTACGGTGCAGGCAGCCACATCATTCCCTACCTGCATCACATGCCGGAAGCCCTGGCAGCAGCCGACCTGGCCGTCTACCGGGCCGGTGCCGTTGGCCTGGCCGAACTGACCGTACGCGGTTTGCCGGCCATCCTCATTCCGTATCCGTATGCAGCAGAAGATCACCAGCGCTACAACGCACAGGCCCTGGTCATGTGCGGCGCCGCCAAGATGATCCTCGACAAGATGCTCAACGGACACGAGCTGTTAGACGAAATCATTCATCTCAAAAACGATCCGGCAGCTTTGGCCCGCATGGCTAAAGCCAGCAAATCCAAAGGCCGCCCGCAGGCCGCCCACGACATTGCCGAACTGGCACTGTCCATTGCCCGCGGTTCTGAAAAACGCCAATAAGGGCAGAAAGATGGGAAAAATTATGGTTGATCTCAACAAGGTACAGCGCGTTCACTTCATCGGCATCGCCGGTGCAGGCATGCGCGCCATTGCCAATATATTTATAGAAAAAGGCTACGCTGTTTCCGGCTCCGATTTGCGCCCGTCAGCGACGACGGAACGCTTCGAACAGATGGGAGCCCGCATTTTCATCGGCCAGCAGGCAGAAAACGTAGCCGGAGCCGAAGTTGTCATCATTTCCTCGGCCATTCGCGACAACAACGTCGAACTCGTCGAAGCCCGCCGCCTGGGCATCCCCGTCATCCATCGCTCCGATGCGCTCATCCACATCATGAGCTGGGGCAAGGGCATTGCCGTAGCCGGTGCCCACGGCAAGACGACGACCTCGTCCATGCTGGGCCAGGTCTTTTATGAAAGCGATACAGACCCGACACTGGTCATCGGCGGCGAAGTCGATTACCTCCATTGCAACTCCGTCCTCGGCAAAGGGGAGTACGTCATCGTCGAAGCCGACGAAAGCGACGGCTCCTTCCTCAAGGAACGGCCCTACATGGCTGTCGTCACCAATATCGACGCAGACCACATGGACCACTACGGCTCTCTCGAAAACATCGTCCGGGCCTTCCACGAATTCCTGGACCGCTTAGACCCGCAAGAAGGCCTGGCCGTCCTTTGCTTTGAAAACGAAAAAATCCGCGCCCTGGCCAAAGACCTGGACCGCCGCTATATTTCCTACGCCCTCGAAGAAGAAGCGGACTACAACGGCCGCAACATCCGCTACGATCAGGGCTGTCTCTATTACGAAGTATGGCACGACGGACAAAACCTGGGTACCATCAGCCTCTGCGTGCCCGGCCGGCACAACGTGCTCAATTCCCTGGCAGCCGTAGCCGTAGCCCTGACGTGCGGCATTCCCTTCGACAAAATTGCCAAGGCCCTGGCCCACTTCCATGGCGCAAAACGCCGCTTCCAGACCAAAGGCCACGTCGCCGGCGTCTGGGTCGTCGACGACTATGCCCACCATCCGACAGAAATCAACGCCACCCTTACGGCGGCCCGCGATATGGGAACGCACCGCGTAGTCTGTCTTTTCCAGCCCCACCGCTATACGCGGACGAAGCTGCTCCTCAATGACTTTGGCGGCGCCTTTGCCAATGCAGACAAGCTCATCATTACCGACGTCTACAGCGCCGGTGAAGATCCCATTCCCGGCATCAACGGGGAACTTATTGCCCGCAAGGTCAAAGAAACGACCGGCCAGGATGTGACCTACATTGCCGATAAACGCGAGCTCGTAGGCTATCTCAAAGAAAACGCCCGCCCGCAGGACCTGATCATTACCATGGGTGCCGGCGATATCTACCAGATCGGTGAACAGTACGTACAGGAAATGGAGAAGAAATAAATGGACATGAAAGATAAAAAGATTGCCGTCGTCGTTGGCGGCCCGTCGACAGAAGCCGACGTATCACGCCGTACCGGTGCGGCCATTGCCGACGCACTGCAGCAAAAAGGCTACACGGCCCACGTACTGGAACTCGTACCGAAAGACTTTGCCGCAGACCTCAAGGCAGGCGGCTACGACGTCGTCTTCAACGCCCTCCACGGCCGTTACGGTGAAGACGGTGTCCTCCAGGGGTTGTGCGAAATGATGAATATTCCCTATACGGGTCCGGGCGTCATGGCCAGCGCCGTCGGCCTCAATAAGGTACTCAGCAAATGTGCCTTCCAGGGTGCCGGCATTGCTACGGCTCCCTTTGCCTACTACTTTGACAGCCAGACCCAGGACGCCATTGCTGCCGACATTATGCAGCGCTTTTCCTTCCCGGTAGTCATCAAATCGTCGACCCAGGGCTCGAGCATCGGTACAGTCATCGTCACGAGCGAACAGGAAATGCACGACGCCCTGGCAGAAGCCTTCAAGTACAGCAATTCCATCGTCGCCGAAGCCTTCATCGACGGCGATGAATTCACCGTCGCCGTCATGGACGACATGGCCTTCCCGGTCATTCAGATCGTTTCCAGCACGGGCAAATACGACTACTATTCCAAATACGCGCCAGGCGTAGCCAAACACCTCTGCCCGGCACCTATTTCCGAAGAGCTGACGAAAAAAATGCAGTCCCTGGCCCTGGATGTATTCCATCTGTGCCACTGCAACGGCATTTCCCGTGTCGATATCATGACCGATAAGGAAGGCAATCCCTTCGTTCTCGAAATCAATACCGTACCGGGCATGACAGCAACGAGCCTCGTTCCCGATGCCGCCCGGGCTGCAGGCATTGCATTTCCGGAATTATGCGAACGGATTTTACAGGAAGCTGCTATTGGTAAATTCTGATTGGTGCAGGGTTGAATTATGAGTATACATACAAAGAATAAGACATCCGGTGCAGGTAAAAATGCATATATGACCTACAATGATACCTACGAAATACGCCGGCGGACACAGGAAGTCTTTATTCCGCCCCAGGTTGATGCGGATACGTCGTATGTACCCAATCAAGAAGTAAACGAAGCCAAGGGGCCGACGCAAAAGCGCATCGCCCGCCGCCGTGCCCGCAGAAGCCGTAAGGAGCTCATCCGCCAGCGCCGCCAGCGTCGCCGTCAGCGCCGTCTCCTGGCCCTCATTACGGTCCTCCTCGTCTTTCTTTTCTGGCTCTTCCTGTGGCTGGCGCCGGTACCCTTCGGTACGGTCATTGTCGACGGCAATGACAAGATGTCCTTTGACGACGTCTACAAAGCCAGCGGTATCAAGAACAACCTCATCAACGTCGTCCAGCTTTCGCCGGATACGATGGCCAGTGAGCTGAAAAAAGACCTGCGTGTCGCCGATGTAGACATTACGCGGGAATTTCCGGCTACCATCCATATCCGCATGAAAGAACGGCAGGTCGTCGCCGTCGTAACGACCATGTACGGCTTTGCCTATATCGACCAGACCGGCACGGTCATCCAGAACGGCTCGCAAATTAAAGGCGTATCGGTACCGCTCATTACGGGCAAACGCGTAGACACGCTGCTCCTGGGCGATACCATCCACGACCAGGCCATCCTGTCGTCCCTCGAATATTTGCAGGACCTTTCACCGGATATTCGTAAGACCGTAACGGAAATCAATGTAGGCAATCCCGATGAAGTCGTAGCCTATACATCGGACTCCGTGCCCATCCACCTGGGCAGCGTCAACGAACCGGGTACGCGGGCGACACTGACAGAAGAGCTGTTAAACGAAGTGAAGAGCAAACGCCTTATGGTACAGTACATCGATACGGATCCACAGTCACCACTCGTCAAGAGCAACTAGGCGTCATGTGGAAGAAAAAGCCAGGCGGGGCAAAACCTGTTTGGCTTTTTTTATGAAAAGGGGGGAGAAGTATGCAGATCGCCATCATCACCGGCGCCTCGAGCGGCCTGGGCCGGCAATGTGCGGCCTACGCAGACCGTCAGGGCTTAGACGAAATCTGGCTTTTGGCCAGGCGCCGCGACCGTCTGGAAGAGGTAGCAGCCGGCCTTACGACACAGGCCCGCGTCATCGCCCTCGACCTTACGGAGGAAGCGAGCTGGAACGAGCTGGACGAACTCATACAGGCAGCCCGGCCGGATATTGCCTGCGTCATTCACGCCGCCGGCTTTGGCCGCATCGGCCCGACGGCAGACCTGACCACCCGGGGACAGCTCGGCATGATCCGCATCCACTGCGAAGCCTCCCTGGCCCTGACGAAGAGCGTCGTGCCCTATATGAAACGCGGCGCCCGCCTGGTCTTTATCTCTTCCGTCGCCGCCTTTTTGCCCATCCCGTATTTTAACGTCTATGCCGCCGCCAAGGCCTTTCTCCTGCGCTACAGCCGGGCCCTGCGGCAGGAGCTGCAGCCCCGTGGCATCAGCGTTACCGCCGTCTGTCCCTATTGGGTAGGCGATACGGAATTTGTCTCGGCAGCGCGGCAGGAAGGGGGCAGCCGGTATTTTCCCCGCTTGTTTCTCCCCGGCAAGAGCGCTGCCGTCATGCAAGAAGTCTGGCACGATATCGAAGCCCGGCGGGAACTGTCCGTACCGGGCTGGCAAGCCAAACTGATCCGGCTGGCGTCGGGCCTTTTGCCCCAGCGCGTCATGCTTTGGTTTTGCCGTCTCTTTGCCTGAAAAAAGCCTGTAAAAGGCCAAAACTATGTGAAAGAATTTTAAAAAGCCTGTAGATTAATTTCTCAATATAGTGTAAAATAATAAAGAAATCCTATCAGTACAGGAGTGTAGACCTTTTTTAAAGGAGGAAGTAGTAACATGGCAGACAATGCGAATATAAAAGTAATAGGTGTCGGCGGCGGTGGTAACAACGCTGTGAACCGTATGATAGAAGCAGGACTTCAGGGTGTACAGTTTATTTCCGTCAATACGGAAGACCAGGTGTTGGAAGTTTCCAAAGCCGACGTGAAAATTCAGATCGGTGAAAAACTGACCCGTGGTCTCGGCGCCGGTGCCAATCCGCAGGTTGGCGAACAGGCAGCCCTCGAAAGCAAAGAAGACATCATCAAAGCCCTGCAGGGTGCCGACATGGTCTTCGTCACAGCCGGCATGGGTGGCGGTACCGGTACCGGTGCAGCACCAATCGTAGCCGAATGTGCCAAGGATCTGGGCGCACTGACCGTTGCTGTCGTAACCAAGCCTTTCTCCTTTGAAGGCAAACGCCGTAAAGAACAGGCTGAAAAAGGTACGGCCTACTTAAAAGAAAAGGTAGACACGATCATTACGATCCCGAACGATAAACTGCTGCAGATGATCGACAAGAAGACACCGCTGAAGGATGCCTTCCTCAAAGCCGACGACGTACTGCGCCAGGGCGTACAGGGCATTTCCGACCTGATCACGACGACAGGCCTCATCAACCTCGACTTCGCTGACGTCAAGACAGTCATGTCCGACCAGGGCGAAGCCATCATGGGTATCGGCCTCGGCACAGGCGAAAACCGTGCCCTCGATGCTGTCGATGCAGCCATTCACAGCCCCTTGCTGGAAACCGGTATCGACGGTGCCCAGAGCATCTTGCTCAACGTCACAGGCGGCCCCGATGTCAGCTTGTACGAAATCAACGAAGCAGCAGAAAAAATCGCAGAAGCTGTTGACCCCGATGCAAACATCATCTTCGGCCAGGTCATCGATCCGGATATGGAAGAAGATTCCATCCGCATTACTGTGGTTGCTACCGGTTTTGGCAAAGAACCGTCCACCATTCCTTCCTTCGGACAGGAAGGCGGCAAAGCCGATAAGAGCGATGTCGGCGGTGTAGAAATCCCGTCGTGGATGAAATAATAAAGCAAATCAAAAAGCGGATCCTGGGGGACCCGCTTTTTTTTTCGATGGATGAAATTCCCAGGAGGAAATTAACATGAGATGTCCATTCTGCAAAAACGATGACACGAAAGTGACAGACACGCGCGCCACCGACGACGGCCGTGCCATTCGTCGCCGCCGGGAATGCCTGCAATGTGGCCGTCGCTTTACGACCTACGAAATGGTAGAAGAAGAACCACTGACAGTCATAAAAAAAGACGGCAGCCGGGAACTGTTCGACCGCAATAAAATACTCAACGGCCTTATCCGGGCGTGCAACAAGCGCGTCGTCACACGGCCGCAGATCGAAGCCATCGTAACGCGCGTCGAACGCAAGATACGCAACTCCCTCGTCCAGGAAGTACCGAGCGTAAAAATAGGTGAAATGGTACTGGAAGAACTGAAAAACGTCGACGAAGTCGCTTATATCCGTTTCGCCTCTGTATACCGGCAGTTTGCTGATTTGGACAGCTTCATGGCTGAACTGAAGCACCTTATGGGACATGATACAGAAAAAAATAAATGAAACAGGTGATCAAATGACGGACCGATATATTGACAACTTCTTGAACAACGTACTGCCCAAGCTGCGCATCGCTGTCATTGGCGACATTATGGTAGACCGCTATGTCTTCGGCAAGGTAGAACGGATTTCGCCGGAAGCACCTGTGCCGGTAAACCGCGTAGAACACGTCAAATCCGTACTCGGCGGCGCTGCCAACGTCGCCTCCAACCTGGCCAACCTGGACTGCAACGTCTACCTGGCCGGCCTCATTGGCGACGACGATAACGCCCGCCTCCTGCACCGTCTCCTCGAAGAGGAAGGCATCAACGGCTACGGCATGGTAGCCCGGACGGGCCACGCGACGACGACCAAAATGCGCATCCTCGGCGCACGCCAGCAAATGGTGCGCCTGGACTTTGAAGAAGTAACCCCCCTCAATGACCAAGAAACGGCAGAGCTCGCTACGTGGCTCGACGGCTGCATCAGCGCCGGCCTGGACGGCATTATCCTGTCGGACTACAAAAAAGGCGTCCTCACGGAAAAAGTGGCCAAACGGATCATTGAAACGGCAAAGGCCGCCCATATTCCCGTCCTCGTCGACCCGAAAGGGAAGGACTGGACGAAATACGAAGGCGCCGATTTCGTTACGCCCAATATGAAAGAATTGTCCGAATGCATTGGCCGCGACGTAGCCAACGAAGGCGACGCCGTCGTTGCCGCCGCCACCGAGCTCCTCAGCCAGTATGACTTCAAAAACCTCATGGTCACGCGCTCGGAAAAGGGCATTACGGTCATCAACAAAGACGGCAAGGTCTGGAACAATCCCGCTACGGCCCAGGAAGTCTTCGATGTCTCCGGCGCCGGCGACACCGTAGCCGCAGCCTTTTTATCGGCCATTGCCGGCCATTTGTCCATCCGTACGGGCCTGCAGATTGCCAACGCCGCCGCCGGCATTGTCGTCCGTAAGGTCGGCACCTATCCCATTCACCGCAGCGAAATGATCGAGCTCTGGTCTGAATGGCAGCCGCCGCGCTGGGCACCGTACCGGCCCCTCGACTGGGACCAGACAGCGGACAAAATCCGCCAGTGGCAGGAAAAAGGCGAAACCGTCGTCTTCACGAACGGCTGCTTCGACATTCTGCACCGCGGCCACGTCCTCTATCTCCAGCAGGCCGCCATGCTCGGCGACCACCTCATCGTCGGCCTCAACTCCGACGCCTCCGTAACGCGTCTCAAGGGGGAAACACGGCCCCTCGTACGCCAGGAAGACCGGGCCGTCATCATGAGCGCCTTAGGCTGTGTCGATGAAGTCGTCATATTTGACGAAGACACACCGCACGAGCTATTGTCCGTCCTCAAGCCGGACATCCTCGTCAAGGGCGGCGACTACAAGGCAGACGAAGTCGTCGGCCGGGAATTCGTTAAGCGCGTAGAAATTATCTCCTTTGAAGAAGGCTATTCGACAACAGGACTCGTAAATAAAATCGCAGCATTAGTAAAGGAAGGCAGATTATGAAAATTGTAACAGGTGGTGCCGGTTTTATCGGCAGCAATATTGTAAAACAGCTCAATAACCGCGGCATCGACGACATCCTCATCGTCGACGATCTCACAGACGGCCGCAAGTGCCGCAATCTCCAGGGCCTGCAGTTCTACGATTACATGGACTACGAAGACTTTGCCCAGCAGATGGAAGATGACACCTTCGACTACGGCTATATCGACGTCGTCTTCCATGAAGGCGCCTGCTCCGATACGATGAACTACGACGGCCGGTACATGATGAAAAACAACTACGAAGGCAGCAAGAACCTCCTGCGCTACTGCATGCAGCGCAAGATTCCCTTCCTCTATGCCTCGTCGGCTTCTACCTATGGCAGCGGCCGCAACGGCTTCCGCGAAGACCCGGCGTGCGAACAGGCCCTCAATCCCTATGCCTACTCGAAGCTCCAGTTCGACCGCTACGTACGGCGCATGCTGCCTCTTTCCAAAGGACAAATCGTGGGCTTCCGCTATTTCAACGTCTTCGGTCCCCAGGAAAACCACAAGGACCGCATGGCCTCCCTCATTTACCAGAAATACCACGAACTGCAGAAGACCGGCAAGATTACCCTCTTTGAAGGTACCGGCGGCTTTGAAAACGGCGGCCAGATCCGCGACTTCATCTACGTCAACGACGTAGTCAACGTCATTTTCTATTTCTGGGAACACCCGGAACTGTCGGGTATCTACAACTGCGGTACCGGCATAGGCCACACGTTCAACGATTTCGTACACGGCATTATCGACTACTGCGGCAAAGGCACCATCGAATACGTACCCTTCCCGGAAATCCTCAAGGGCAAATACCAGAGCTACACCCAGGCCGACACGACGAAGCTCATGGAAGCCGGCTATGACCGGGGCTTTACGCTTCTGCACGAAGCCGTCAAGGAATACTGCAGCATCCTCGAAAAAAGCGACGGGTACTTCGAATGATCAAAGCCGTCTTTTTTGACCGCGACGGTGTCCTCAACGTAGACACGCATTACCTGCACCGGGCAGAAGACCTGATCTGGGTAGACGGGGCCAAAGAAGCCGTAGCCACGCTGACCCGGCTGGGCTATGCCATCTTCATCGTCACCAATCAGAGCGGTGTCGCCCGGGGCTACTATACAGAAGACGACGTACACGTCCTGCACGACTACATGACGGCAGAATTTGCTAAAGCCGGCGGTACCATTACGGCCGTCTATTACTGCCCCTACCTGGAAGGCGCAGCCCTTTCCCAATACGACAAAAAAAGCGACTGGCGCAAGCCCGCTCCGGGCATGGTCCTCCAGGCAGCGCGGGATTACGACGTCGACCTGAGCCAATCCTTTATGATCGGCGATAACCCAAAGGACGTTGCCTGTGCCCACGCTGCCGGTATGGACGGCTACCTCTTTACCGGCGGCCGCCTGGACGACTTCGTTAGCCGCGTCCTCGAAGAGAGAGAACATGAAACAGTATAAGAACATCTTAATCATCAAAATGAGCTCCCTCGGCGACGTCCTGCACGCCCTGCCGACGCTCTACGCCATGCGGCAAAATTGCCCGCACGCCCGTATTGTCTGGGCCGTACACGAGAATTTCTCTGCCGTCCTGCCGGGAAAGCCCTATATTGATGATGTGATTTACATTGACAAAAAGAAATTAAAAAGCCTGTCCTACATAAAAGACCTGCGTAAACGTCTGCACGCCTACGACTTTGACCTCTGCCTGGACCTGCAGGGCCTGGCTAAGAGCGCCATCGTCGCCTGGTGCAGCGGCGCCAAGGAAAAATACGGCTATTGGGAAATGCGCGAAGGCAGCTTCCTCGTCAGCAAAGGCCTTGCAGGACCGCACAAGCAGGATCACGTCATCGAACGCTACCTCGATACGGTGCGCGTCCTCGGCGGCACTGTAGACCGGGTGGAATTTCCCTTGCCGTCCATTGCGGCAGAAAAGGAAACCATGCGCCAGCGCTTTGCTGCAGCCGGCCTTACGGGACCGTACATTGCTGTCGTACCGGGCGCCCGCTGGGACGTCAAGGAATGGCCCCTCCCGCAGTGGAGCGAATTCCTGCGCCGCGTCACGGCGACGGGCATGGCAGCTGTCCTTCTGGGCAGTCCGGCCGAAGCCGGCAAGGGGAGAACCATCTGTGACAGCGTCGGCTCGCCCTTGGTCTACGACTTTACCGGCCAGACCAATCTGCGCGAGCTCATGGCAGCCATTGCCATGTCCCAGGTGTACCTGAGCGCCGACACGGGCCCCCTGCACATTGCCAATGCCCTGAAAAAGGAACTCGTCGCCCTCTTTGGACCGACGAGCCCGGACCGCACCGGCCCGTACGGCGGCAAGGATGGATCGTACATCCATCTCCTCATTTCCCCGACGTCCCAGGCTACACCGGAGCATCCGCTCATCGATGACCCGGCGTGCATGGCCCAGATTACGACAGACAAGGTCTGGCAGGCTTATGAAACGGCATTAAGGAGGGTTACGGATGATCAATCTGCGTCATAAGAAAATTATCGTCACCTTTCTCATGCATTTAGGCGACTTGGTCCTCATTACTCCCTTTCTGCAGGTCCTGCGCCGTCACGCCACGGGCTCGGACATCACCCTCGTCGTCGATGAAAAGCTCGCTGACGTCGTGCGCTACAACCCCAACATCGACCATTTGGTTACCGTCGATAAGAAAGGGAAGGACAATTCCATCAAGGCCCTGTGGCACATTGGCCGCAGCCTGCATCACAATCACTACGACATTCTCATCAACCTGCACCCTAATGAACGGACGAGCTTTCTCGCCTGGACCATTGGTGCCAAGGAATTTGACGGCATGAGCCACTTCCTCTTCCGTCCCTTTATGGACCGCTATACCCATCTCGACCGCATCCACTTGCACGCAGCCGACATGTATATTAACGTCCTCGAACAGATGGGCATTACAGACCGCCGCAACGACGGCCTCCAATTCGAGACCTGCCCGGCCTGGGAAGATACAGCCCGTGCCTTTTATGAAGCAAACGGCGTCCGCCAGGAAGACAAGCTCATCGGCTTTAACATCGGCAGCGCTGTCGCGCAAAAACGCTGGCCGCCCCGCCGCTTTGCAGCCGTCGCCGATTATTTCAGTGACCAGGGCTACCGCTGCGTCTTCTTCGGCGGCACCATGGACCTCGACATGGTCAAGGACGCCACGGGCTACACGCAGCACCCGTGCATCATCGCTACGGGGCAGTTTGCCTTAGGCGAGCTGGCCGCAGCCATTCACCGCTGCTCCCTCTTCATTACCAACGACAGCGGCCCCATGCACGTCGCCGTCAGCCAGCACGTGCCCGTCGTCGCACTCTACGGGCCGAGCAATCCCTTCTTTTACGGCCCCTATACGGATAAGGCCATCGTCCTCGAATCGACGGACCACTACGAAGTGGGCAAGAGCATGAAAAAAATCATCAAAGAAGGCAAGTACGAAGGGATTTCCGTCATTACGGCTGCCCAGGTCATTGAAGCGGCAGAGGAACTCCTGGCGCGCTACGGCATAGCCCCGGCTAAGGCCTAGAAGAATCTCATAAGCAACGGAAATTTGAAAACATTCCGTTACTAGCGTATAATAGATACTATACTGAGAAAGGCAGAGTCTTTGGAGGTGCTTATTAGATGAAGAAAAACGTATTGCTCGGCATGCTCGTCGTGGCCGTATCTGTCAGTTCCCTGGCCATGGCAGCACCGAATAAAAATCCCCAGACAGGGGACCTGAAAGCCAACGTCAACTATGGCTTCGACCAAAAAGAAGGCGACCGCGGCGCCGACAGCCGCTTCACCGGTGGCGACGTGTCCTACACGATCAACCCCCGCGTCGACTTGCAGTACATGAACAACTACACCAAGGGCGATAACGACAACAAGCTGAACGAACACTATCTCCTCGGCGTCTATCGCTTCAATCCCTACGTATCCGCTTACGGCGGCATGAGCTACATCAAAGCCGATACGTACCGCAACGACCATTACTATGGCTACCAGGTCGGCCTGCGCGGCCAGATCCCCTTGGCAGCCCGTTGGCAGGGCTTTGCCTCTGTCGGCGTCGGCGATGATGCCAATACGTATTCCGTCGGTGTCGGCTACGACATTACGGATAACTGGGATGCCCACATTATGTACCGCCGCTCCGATATCGACGTAGACAACTACGACGATACCGTCAAAGGCTGGCAGGTCGGTATGGGCTACAAATTCTAAGCCGGTCAAAAAAAGAGTTTCCTCAGGGAAGCTCTTTTTTTTGTACCGCCTCCGGGCTGTATTGACAGGCCAGCCCATTCTCCCGTATAATACCAAAGTAGCATGTGCTGTGGTTGAAAGTCGATGTCAGTCGCAGACGAAGCGATCCACGTAAGGAGCCAAAATGGCTCTGATCATAGTGCGGCCTAGAAGTAAGACCTGCCGCGAAAAGCGAGAGGGCTAGTAGTGGGGGATGCAGATCATCTATGAGCGAACGTCCCAGCAGGCGAGTGTGGGGGTAAAAACCAGGTCAGGCATGTTGCGAAAGACTTCCGAAGGGAAGTCTTTTTTAATGTCCCTCAAAAAAAGAAAAGGTCTTTGTCGCGCCGCTTCACATAATGTTCGTAAAAGGCATAGGTATGCGAAAAATGCGTTTGACGTTTGGGGCCTGGTATTGTACAATATAAAAGTATTTATTTTCAACAGTATGGGGGAGTGGATGTAGCGTGAAGAAGGTAAGCATCGAGCAGATGGAACGGGAATTGCAATACAATCCCTACGACCGCTTTATGGATTTTCATGTTCTCAAAGCTGATGAAGATGATACGGAACTTGTATTTCACAATGTAGGTACCAAATGGGGCAACCCGAACGGGACACTCTACGGCGGCGTCCTCTATTCCATGGCCGATTCGGCAATGGAAACAGCCTGTGCTGTCGCCGGCAAAGCCGTCCTCACGCTGGACCTGGCCATGAACTACTTGCGCCCGGCCCTGGCGGACACGGTAATCCGCGGGAAGACCCATATACTGCACAATGGACGGACAACCATGGTCGTAACGTGCGACTTCTACGACGACGGCGACCGGTATCTGGCCCATGGCAAGGGTACATACTTTGTTACAGGTGCCTATGAAATGCAGACAGAAGGAGCCGATGGGAATGAGTGAACGTAAAGATAATGAGGCGTCAGAAGTCCTGAAACGCCGTGTCTTTAATATCCGCCAGGGTGTTTCGCAAATTCCCTATTTCCAGAATCTGCCCTGTAAGATTGACGATGTAGATGAAGGCTGGGTGCGTGTCACCTTCGACATAGAGGAGCACCTGTGCAACTACCGCGGCATTGCAGCCGGCGGGGTACTGGCGGCCTTTTGTGATACCCTCATGGGTATGGCCAGCCGCTCCCTGGGCTACCAGGTCACGACATTGGAAATCAACATGAACTATATCCGTCCTGTACACCCGGGACAGAAGATCGTAGGCGTCGGCCAGGTCGTCCACCACGGCGGCCGGACCATCGTAGCAGAGTGTGAATTGATGGATGAAGAGAACAAGGTGGTTGTCAAGGGGCGTTCTTCCTTTTATATTTTACGCAAATATGATGACTAGAACGCATTCCCCAGGGCGTACTTATTTGACAATGGAAGGTTGGTATCAACATGGATTTTGCTTTTAATGACGAACAGCAGGAGCTGATTAAAGTCGTTCGTGATTTGGTGCAGAAGGAAATCGTACCGTATGCGTCCGAAATGGATGAAACAGGCAAGCTGCACGAAGGCCTGCTCGACAAACTGGCAGCACAGGGACTCCTGAGCATTGCCATTCCGGAAGAATTTGGCGGAGCCGGACTCGATGCCGTTACGATCGCTGCCCTTTATGAAGAACTGGCTAAAGGCTGCGCCGGTGTAGCTACCTCTGTAGCCGCCAACGCACTGGCTTCGTATCCCGTGATCATCGCCGGGAATGATGAACAGAAACAGCGCTATTTCGATATTATCAATGAAGATTATCTGGCTGCTTTTGCTCTCACCGAACCGGGCACAGGCTCTGACGCCGGCTCCGTTTCGACACGGGCTGCCAAAACCGAAGACGGCAGCGGCTATGTCCTCAATGGGACCAAATGCTTTATCACCAACGGCGCCTTAGCTGAAGTATTCGTCGTCTTTGCCAATACCCGCAAGACCCCGAGCGTACGCGGCCTGACGGCCTTCATCGTGCGCAAAGGCACACCGGGCTTCACCATCGGCAAAGCTGAAAACAAAATGGGTATCCGTGCTTCCAACACGACAGAACTGATTTTCCAGGACTGCTTCGTACCCGTAGAAAACCGTCTCGGCCGCGAAGGCCATGGTTTCCGTATTGCTATGGAAACCCTCGACGCAGCCCGTCCCTTCGTAGGCTCTATTTCCGTCGGCATCGCCGAAGCTGCCTTCCGCGCCTGCAGCGAATACGCTAAGGTCCGCGTACAGTTCGGCAAACCGATTGCCTCCTTCGAAATGGTCCAGGCCATGATCGCCGATATGGCCATGAAGGTAGAAGGTGCCCGTCTCCTCGTACAGCGCGCCTGCTGGATGAAAGACCAGGGTATGGAATTCTCCCGCGAAGCAGCCATTGCCAAATGCAATGCCTCGGATATTGCCATGCAGGTTACGACCGACGCTGTCCAGGTCATGGGCGGCTATGGCTATATCAAAGAATACCCCGTCGAAAAATACATGCGTGACGCCAAAATCATGCAGATCTACGAAGGTACGAACCAGATTCAGCGTCTGGTTATTGCCAACAAGACACTTTACTGATACAATAGCGTTAGACAAGGCTATGAAAAAGAGAGCATACGCGTAAGGCCCATACAGGAAACGGATGCCGTGACTGAGAGCACCGCGCCGGCCGGCATATGCGTTCACTTTGGAGCTTCCTGCTGAACGGAGTAGGCAGGACGGGAATTCCCGTTACAGGATAGAGAGTACAAATTAGGGTGGTACCGCGAAATCAGACTTTCGCCCCTTTCGGGGCGGGAGTCTATTTTTTTTTACTAGAGGAGGAAACACCAAATGATGAAGGAAAAAATTGACGCCATCAAAGCGGCTGTCAGCGAACAGCTCGACAAGAGCGAAGCCCTGCAGGATATCCAGGATATCCGGGTCAAATACTTGGGCAAAAAAGGTGAACTCACAGCCCTCATGAAAGAACTGGGCAAACTGTCCAAAGAAGAACGCCCGCAAGTCGGCCAAATGGTCAACACGGCCCGTTCCCTCATTGAAGACGCATTGCAGCAGCGCATGGCCGAACTCAAACAGCAGGCCCTGCAGAAAAAAATCGAATCGGAAAAGATCGACATCACCCTGCCGGGCAGAAAGCCCCTCATGGGCCACGAACACATCCTGCACCAGACCGCACGGGAAATGGAAGAAGCCTTCATGCGCATGGGCTTTTCCATCGTCGAAGGTCCGGACATCGAATCGGACTACTACAACTTCCAGTGCCTCAACTTCCCCGATGACCATCCGGCCCGGGACATGCAGGACTCCATGTATATTACAGACAAAATCCTCCTGCGCACCCATACATCGCCGCTCGAATCGCGGACCCTCCAGGCCCACAAGCCGAACGAACCCTTCAAGATCATCGCCCCGGGCAAGGTATACCGCTGGGACTACGACGCCACCCATTCGCCGGTCTTCCATCAGATGGAAGGCATGATCGTCGACAAAGACATCCGCTTCTCCGACCTCAAGGGCATGCTCGAAGACTTCCTGCGCGAAATCTTCGGGCCCAAGACAAAGGTACGCTTCCGCGCCAGCTTCTTCCCCTTCACGGAACCGAGCGCCGAAGTGGACATTTCCTGCGTCATGTGCGGCGGCAAGGGCTGCCGTGTATGCTCGCACACGGGCTGGCTGGAAATCCTGGGCTGCGGCATGACCCATCCGAACGTGCTGCGCCAGAACGGCTATGATCCGGAAAAAGTCACGGCCTTTGCCTTTGGCATGGGCATAGAACGTATTGCCATGCTCAAATACGGCGTAGACGACCTGCGTCTGTTCTATGAAGATGACATGCGGTTCTTAAAACAGTTCTAGGAGGTAGCAGACATGAAAAGTTCTTTAACCTGGATGCAGGACTATGTAAATGTAGATATGACAAAGGACCCGCAGCTCTTTGCGGACGTCCTCACCATCGCCGGCGTACCGGTCGAACAGGTCGTTCGCTGGGGCGATGAAATCAAAGGCGTCTATACGGGCCAGATCACGAAAATCGAAAAACACCCCGACGCCGACCACCTGGTCATTTGCCAGCTCAACATGGGCAGCGAAATGGAACCCTTGCAGATCGTCACGGGCGCACCGAACGTCCATGAAGGCGACATCGTTCCCGTTGCCACCCACGGCTCCCATCTGCCCGGCGGCGTAAAGATTAAGAAATCGAAGCTCCGCGGCGTACCGTCCAACGGCATGCTTTGCTCGGCCCACGAACTCGGCCTCGACGACAGCCTTCTCCTGCCGGAAGAACGGAGCGGCATTTGGCTCCTGCCTAAGGATACGCCCCTCGGCGTCGACGCCGTCGACTACCTGGACCTGCGCGACACGGTCTACGAATACGAACTGACACCGAACCGCGCCGACTGCTTCAGCATGATCGGCCTGTCCCGTGAATTCGCCGTCCTGAGCGGCCAGAAAGCCACCTTCCCGGACATCACCGTCGACGAATGCGACACATCCATTGCCGGCAAGGTCACCGTCGACATTGAAGACCCGGAACTGTGCAACCGCTATGCAGCCCGCCTTTTGGTCAACGTCAAAGTCGGCCCGTCGCCCCTTTGGATGCAGCAGCGCCTGCGCAAATCCGGCGTCCGCCCCATCAACAACATCGTCGACGTAACGAACTACGTCATGATGGAACTGGGCATTCCTATGCACGCCTATGACTACGATAAAGTAAAAGACCATCACCTCATTGCCCGCCGGGCCAAAGCAGGCGAAGTCATCAAAACCCTCGACGACGTCGATCGCAGCCTGACCGACCAGATGCTGGTCATTGCCGATCCGGAAAAAGCCTGCTGCATTGGCGGCATTATGGGCGGCCTCAATTCGGAAGTAACCAACGAAACGACAGCAGTCATCCTCGAATGCGCCTCCTTCAAGGGCTCGAGCATCCGTAAGACCGGCCGTGCCCTGGGCCTGCGCTCCGAAGCGTCGGCTCACTTCGAACGCGGCCTCGATGCCGAAGGCTGCGTCCAGTCCCTCGACCGGGCAGCCCAGCTCCTCAAACAAATCGGTGCCGGCGATGTCGCCCAAGGCGTCGTCGATGTCTATCCGGTCAAACAGGCCGTCACCAAGATTCCCTTCACCGCTGCCCAGGTCAGCCATTTCCTCGGCATCGACATTTCAGAAGAAAAGATGATTTCCATCCTGGAAACCCTGGAATTCGGCATTGAAAAAGACGGCGACCAGCTCACGGCCATCGTACCGTCCTTCCGCGGCGACTGCACGGAAATGCCCGATATTGCCGAAGAAGTAGCCCGTATCTACGGCTATGCCAATATCCCGTCCACCCGGCCGATGAGCCGCACAGACCAGGCAACGGTCAGCTTCGAATTCAGCATGCGCGAAAAGATTTCCCAGATCCTCGCCGCCTGCGGCCTTTGCGAAACGGTTACCTTCAGCTTCATGAATACGGACTCCCTGAAAAAGCTGCGCTTCCCCGAAACGGATCCGCTCTACACGGCCGTACCGATTCTCAACCCGATTACAGAAGAATTCCCCCTCATGCGCACGAGCCTCCTGCCGTCCCTCATGGACGTCCTCGTCCGCAACCAGGCCGTAAAGAACCAGTCCGTCGCCATTTATGAAGTCGCTCCGGTCTACCTGCCGAAAGCCCTGCCCATTACAGAGCTGCCCGACCAGGAATACCACGTGACAGGCCTTCTCTACGGCCAGCGCCAGACAGCCGAATGGCCGAATAAAGCCGAACGCTACGACTTCTATGACGTCAAGGGCATCGTCGAAACGCTCTTTGCCAAGCTCGGCATCCACGCCGATTTGGAAGCATCGGACTTTGCGCCCCTCCATCCGGGCGTAGCCGCCCAGTACGTCAAAGACGGCAAGGTCCTGGCCCGCTTCGGTGAAGTCCATCCGGAAACCATCGACAGCTACGACATCAACGGCCCGGTCTACATCTTTGAAATTCACTTGAACGACATCCTGCCGCTCATCAACCTCATTCCGGACTACCACAAGGTCGCCAAGTTCCCGGCCATCAGCCGTGACCTGGCCTTCCTGGCACCGGTCGATACAGCCGATGCAGCCATCATCTCCGTCCTCAAGGACAAAGGCGGCGCCTTCCTCGAAGGCGTACACCTCTTTGACCTCTATCAGGGCAAACAGGTACCGCGCGGCTACAAGAGCATGGCCTACTCCCTGGTCTTCCGTTCCGCCGAAGGCACCCTGACCGATCAGGATATCCAGGCTCCTATCGACGCCATCCTGAAAGAATTGAAAGAAAAACTGAACTGCGAACTGCGCTAAAAACGACGCCGTCGTAAAGGAGGAGCTTCCTGCCGGAGGCTCCTTTTTACGCCAAAGGCCTGAAAAGGGCATGGGTATGCCTTTTGTTGTTGTCAATCACGATAAACTGTGGTATGATGAAGAGCGTAGTATGGATTTTTATAGATAACAAAAGGGGATTAAACCCCATAAGGAGGACATACGAATAATGAACGTAACTGTAAATGAAGTAGATCAGCACCAAGTAACCCTGCACATCGAACTGCCTGCAGCCGAAGCCAAAAAAGGCGCCGCTGCTGCCGTAAAAAACCTTGCTAACAAAGTAAATATCCCGGGCTTCCGTAAAGGCAAAGCACCGCGTATGATACTCGAAAGCTACCTCGGCAAAGACGCTGTCAAAGAAGAAATCAACGACGTCCTGATCAACAAAGCCTACAACGATGCCCTGAACGAAAAGGACATTACGCCTGTATCCGATCCGGAAGTCAAGATCATCTCCGAAGAAAAAGGCCAGGATTTCGTCTTTGAAATCACGGTTACGAAGAAACCGGACGTAAAACTCGGCGAATATAAAGGTATCAAAGCTGCCAAAGAAGAAGCAGAAGTAACAGACGAACAGGTAGCCGAAGAACTCGCTAAAATGCAGAAATCCCACTCCAAACTGGTCGTAGCACCGGAAGGCACGGAAATCGCAGACGAAGACTTCGCTATCATCGACTTCAAAGGCACCGTAGACGGCGAAGCATTCGAAGGCGGCGAAGGCAAATCCTATCCCCTCCAGATCGGCTCCGGCAGCTTCATCCCGGGCTTTGAAGATCAGCTCAAAGGCCTCAAAGCAGGCGACCAGAAAGACGTAAAAGTAACCTTCCCGGAAGACTACTTCGAAGCCAAACTGGCCGGCAAAGAAGCCGTATTTGCAGTTACGATCAACGACGTAAAACGCAGCGAAGTACCGGCTATTGACGACGAATTCGCCAAAGAAGTAGGCAAATTCGACTCCCTCGATGCCCTCAAAGAAGACATCAAAAAACGTCTCGCTTCGCAGGCCCACTTCCAGGCTGTTGAAAAATTCAACAACGACGTTCTGAAAACAGTCGTCGACAACGCCGAAGTAGACATCCCCGCTGTTATGGTAGATACCAAAGTAGACCAGATGGTAGACGAAATGTCCATGCGTCTGGAAACACAGAACCTGTCCCTCGAAGACTACCTCAAATACACGAACTCCGACATGGACAAGCTCAAAGAACAGTATCGCCAGCCTGCTACAGATAACGTAAAGATGGACCTCGTCCTCGAAGCCATTGCCAAAGCTGAAAACATTCAGGTACAGGACATGGACCTCCAGGCCGAAATCTTCACGATGGCACAGAACTTCGGTGCCGATCCGAAAGAAGTATATAATATCATTGTAAAAGAAAGACGCGTTCCCATGCTCATTCAGTCTGTAGGCCGCAAAAAAGCAGCCAGCTTCGTTCTTCAGAACGCCGTAGACACGAACGCCAAAGCAGAAGAAACAGCAGAACCTCAGGTAGAAGAAGTAAAGGCTGAAGAACCGGAAGCGTAAGAAACGCGAGGTGTAATGACTATGAAGATGCAATATGTACCGATGGTTGTCGAACAGTCCAACCAGGGGGAACGGAGCTACGATATCTATTCCCGCCTGTTAAAAGACCGCATCATTTTCCTGGGCGGCCCCATTGAAGACGTAACGGCGAATATCGTCATTGCGCAGCTTCTTTTCTTGGAAGCCGACAATCCTGACAAGGACATTCATTTGTATATCAATAGCCCCGGCGGTGTCGTCACTGCCGGCATGGCTATTTATGATACCATGCAGTATATCAAACCGGACGTATCGACCATTTGCGTCGGCTCCGCTGCCAGCATGGCATCCGTTCTCCTTACCGCCGGTGCCAAGGGCAAACGCTTTGCCCTGCCGCACTCGCAGATCATGATCCACCAGCCTTTGGGCGGCGTCCAGGGCCAGGCGACGGAAATCGAAATCCACGCCCGGGAAATCCTGCGCATGCGCAAAGAATTGAACGGTTTATTAGCAGCCCATACAGGTCAGCCTATTGACGTGATCCAAAAAGATACGGAACGGGATAATTTCATGACGGCAGAAGAAGCGAAAGCATACGGCCTGATTGATGAAATTCTCATTCGTACGCCTGAAAAGAGCGAAACGAAGTAATACGGACATAGGAGGACTACGTGGCTAGAGATAAAATAGACGAACCAACCTGTAGCTTTTGCGGCCGTTCACAGCACGAAGTAAACAAATTGATCTCCGGTCCTGGCGTATACATTTGCGACCAGTGCATCAGCGTCGCCCAGGAAATCCTCGACGAAGAAACACAGGACGAACAGCCTGAATTCTCGCTGAAAAAACTGCCGACGCCAAAGGAAATCAAAGAACACCTCGATGCCTATGTAATAGGCCAGGAAGCTGCTAAAAAAACGTTATCCGTCGCTGTCTACAACCACTACAAACGGTTGCAGTCCAACAGCGTCGACGACGACGTAGAATTACAGAAATCCAATATCATCATGGTCGGCCCTACGGGCAGCGGTAAAACCCTGCTCGCCCAGACCCTGGCACGCATGCTGGAAGTACCCTTTGCCATTGCCGATGCGACCAGCCTGACCGAAGCCGGCTATGTAGGGGAAGACGTCGAAAACTGCCTGCTCAAACTGATCCAGGCAGCCGACTTCGACATTGCCAGAGCCGAACGGGGCATCATCTACATCGACGAAATCGATAAGATCGCCCGCAAATCGGAAAACCCGTCCATTACCCGCGACGTATCTGGCGAAGGCGTACAGCAGGCGCTCCTCAAGATCCTCGAAGGCACCGTTGCCGGCGTACCGCCCCAGGGCGGCCGTAAGCACCCGCACCAGGAAATGCTCCAGATCGATACGACGAACATTCTCTTCATCTGCGGCGGCGCATTCGATGGCATCGACAAGACCATCCGCAACCGTACGTCTGACAAAAACATGGGCTTCGGCGCAGAAATCCACTCGAAGGATGAAAAATCCATGGAAGACCTGCTCCAGGAAATCCAGCCGGCTGACCTGCAGAAATTCGGTCTCATTCCGGAACTCGTAGGCCGTCTGCCCATCCTGGTTACGCTGAACCCCTTAGACGAAGACGCCATGGTTCACATCCTGACCGAACCGAAAAACGCCCTCGTCAAACAGTACCAGCGCATGCTGGCCCTGGACCACGTGAAGCTGACCTTCGAAGACAGCGCCCTCCAGGCAATCGCCAAGGAAGCCCTGCGCCGCAGTACCGGCGCCCGTGGCCTGCGCGCCATCATCGAACGGATCATGCTCAACGTCATGTTCGAAGTACCAAGCCGCGACGATGTCAGTGAGTGCATCGTAACGGAAGACTGCATAACCAAAGGCGCGGAACCGACATTAATACAAGGTCCGGCCCAGAAATAAACGAAAATAAAACTCATTTCTTCACCGCAGGAAATGAGTTTTATTTTACACTATAAGCATACCGATTCAGTAAATATTCGTTTCGGTTTATACTTGTGTTACCAGTAAGAAGGTGAGTTGTATGGATGAAAATTCTATTTTGAAATTGCCCTTTATCCCCTTACGGGGAATCGTCGTTTTTCCAAAACTGCTCAGCAACATCGACATAGGCCGGGAAAAATCCCTCGCTGCCGTCGATTACGCCATGGAGCACGACCGGATGCTGCTCGTCTCGGCCCAGCTCGATGACGAAGTAGAAGAAGCGATCCTCCAGGACGTTTATCACATCGGTACGCTCGTCAAAATACAGCAGCTCCTGCGCCTGCCCGGCGGCATTGTCCGCATTCTCGTAGACGGCATCGCCCGTGTGCAGATCCAGGGCGGCAGCATGAAAGAAGGCTACACCGAAGCCGCCGCTGTCGAGCTCCCGGAAGAATTTCTCGATGAAAATGAAGACGAAGCCCTGAACCGCATTATGTCCAAACGGTTCAATGACTGGCTTGATAAGATAAAAGGCCACGAAGACCTGCAGGCCAAAGCCAACGCCATCCACCAGCCCGGTGTACTGGCCGACTTTATCGCCGCCCAGCTGCCCATCCGCCTGGCAGCCCAGCAGGCCATCCTGGAACTGACAGACGTGCGCGAACGCATGAAGCGCGTCTGCACCTACCTCGACACAGAAGAAGACATTGCCAGCCTGGAAACGCGCCTCAACATGCAGGTGCGCAGCAAGATGGATGAACAGCAGAAAGAATACTACCTGCGGGAAAAACTCAAAGCCATCCATCAGGAACTGGGCGACAAATACGATAAAGATACAGAAGTAGAAGAGCTGCGCGAAAAAATCGACAAGCTCGACGTACCGGACAACGTGCGCGAAGTCATGCTGAAGGAAGTCAACCGCCTGGACGCAATGCCGCCCATGATGGCTGAATCGGCCGTCATCCGCACCTACCTGGACCACCTCATGGCCCTGCCGTGGTCGACAGAAACAGAAGACCGCCTGGACCTCAAGATTGCCCAGGATATCCTCGACCAGGATCACTACGGCCTGGAAAAGATCAAGGACCGGATCATCGAATACCTGGCCGTCCGCCAGCTGACCAACAGCCTCAAAGGCCCGATCCTTTGCTTCGTCGGCCCTCCCGGCACAGGCAAGACGAGTATTGCCCGTTCCATCGCCCGCGCCATGAACCGCAAATACGTGCGCATTTCCTTAGGCGGCGTCCGCGATGAAGCAGAAATCCGCGGCCATCGCCGTACGTACATCGGCGCCATGCCGGGCCGGATCATCGCCGGCATCCAGCAGGCAGGCACGAAAAACCCGGTCTTCCTCCTCGATGAAATCGACAAGATGACGTCGGACATGCGCGGCGACCCGTCGTCGGCCCTCCTCGAAGTCCTCGACCCGGAACAGAACAATACCTTTAGCGATCACTTCATCGAAGTACCCTTCGACCTTTCCAAGGTCCTCTGGATTACGACGGCCAACAACATCGGCCAGATTCCCGGACCACTGCGGGACCGCATGGAAATCATCGAATTCACGAGCTATACAGAAGAAGAAAAGCTGCAAATCGCCAAGCGCTACCTCGTGCCCAAGCAGCTCAAGGAAAACGGCGTCCTCGCCAGCCAGGCGAAGTTCTCCGATGCCGTCCTGCGTCACATCATCCAGGACTACACGCGCGAATCCGGCGTCCGTACCCTCGAAAAGACCATCGGCTCTGTCATCCGCAAGGTCGGCAAGTCCATCCTCATGCAGGACGACAAGCCCCTGACCGTCTCGGTGAAGAACCTGGAAAAAATCTTAGGCCCCATGAAATTCCTGCCTACGCAGGTCAATAAAGAAGACGAAGTCGGCCTCGTAACGGGCATGGCCTGGACCCAAGTCGGCGGCGAAGTCCTGGAAACAGAAGTCGCCGTCGTCAAAGGCAAAGGCGCCCTGCACCTGACGGGCCAGCTCGGCGACGTCATGAAGGAATCGGCCGAAGCAGGCCTGACCTACATCCGCAGCCGCGCTGCTTCCCTGGGCCTGGAAGACGATTTCTACGCCAAGACGGATATTCACATCCATCTCCCCGAAGGGGCTGTACCCAAGGACGGCCCGTCTGCCGGCATTACCATGGCGACAGCCATTGCCTCGGCCCTGACGGGACGCAAGGTCCATCACGACCTGGCCATGACCGGTGAAATTACGCTGCGCGGCACGGTCCTTCCTGTCGGCGGCATTAAGGAAAAGGTCATTGCCGCCCATCGCGCCGGCATCAAGAAGATTCTCTTGCCGGAAGAAAACAAGCGCGACATGGTCGACGTACCGGACGTGGTGAAAAAAGACGTGAAATTCGTCTTCGTCCACCACATGGATGAAGTGCTCGAACAGGCACTGGTGAGTGCAGAATGAGTGACATCACGCACGGCAAGCTGCAGATCATCCAGGCCAAATACACGGCGTCTGCCGTCCGCAAGGACCAGTACCCTACAGAAGGACTGCCGGAAATCGCCTTTCTCGGCCGTTCCAACGTCGGCAAATCGAGCCTCATCAACTCCCTCTGCGGCCAGCGCGGCCTGGCCCGCGTCAGCGGCGCACCGGGAAAGACCCAGACCATCAACTACTTTAACGTAACCCTCCAGGAAAAGAACGACGCCGAAGAGCAGCGCACGCCCCTCTTTTTCGTCGACCTGCCGGGCTACGGCTTTGCCAAAACAGGCGGCAAAAACCGCCAGCTTTGGAGCCATTTCATTGGCGAATACATTACGGGCTCGCCCAACCTGTCCCTGCTCTTTCTCCTCGTCGACCTGCGCCATCCCGGCCTCGATATCGACCTGCAAGCGTACCGCTGGCTCGCCGATAACGAAGTGCCCCTGCAGATCATCGGCACGAAAGCAGACAAGCTCGGCCGCAACGACAGGAGCCGCAACCTGGCAGCAGTAAAACGTCTCTTTCCGGCGGCCTTTCCGCCCATTGCCTATTCGTCCCTCAAACAGGACGGCAAAAACGAACTGCTCCACATGGTCTACGAAGCCCTATACGAATGATACGAAGCTGCCTGTCCCGGCCTATGCTGCGGACAGGCAGCCTCTTTGTCTTTTCCGGCCTTTTTGCCCAGAAGAAAGAATACTGGAAACATAATAGGACATTTGCTATAATAGAAGTAGTATGGTAAAGCATCCTAAAGAGGGGGTACACGCAATGGCTGTAGAAACACTGGATACAGAAGCGGCATTTACGCCCCATGTGCTGCACAAGAAAGGCCTGGTCATCGTCGACTTCTGGGCTCCCTGGTGCGAAGGAGGCGGCGCAATCGTCCAAGAAATAGAAGGCGCTGCTGCCTGTACGCCACCGGCTGCGGTCCTCCGCGTCAACGTCGACCAGTTCCCTGGCCTGGCGGCTGCCTATGACATTACTGCCGTGCCGACACTGCTCTTTTTCAAAGACGGACACCCTTTGAAACGGATCATCGGCTATACGACACAAGGTGAGCTGGAAAAGTTCCTCTCCACGCTGGAGTAGGAACGCGTTCGTTTTTTGACTGTAAAATTGTTGGGATGGTATAATAAAGAGTGAGTCTATTTAATTTAGAAGCAAAAAAACTGCTGTCCATTGTCGTCCCTGTATACAATGAACAGCTAAACATTGAAAAATTTTATGAAGAAGCGACAAAAGCCGTAGCCGGCCTCGATATGGACTATGAAATCATTTTCGTCGACGATGGCTCCAAGGACACGACGCCGCTCATCCTGAGCCGCCTGACCCAGCAGGACGCCCACGTACGGGCCCTGATCCTGGCACGCAACTTCGGCCACCAGTTGGCCATTACGTGCGGCATGGACCACGCCAAGGGCGACGCCATCATCACCATGGATGGCGACCTGCAGCACCCGCCGGCGATGATACCCGATTTGGTGCAGAAATGGCGCGAAGGCTACGACGTCGTCCAAACCGTGCGCAAGGCGACAGATGATGCGGGCTTTTTAAAACGCCTGACGTCCAAATGGTACTACATCATTTTGAACGCCATGTCACCCGTACACATTACACCGGGCGGCTCCGACTTCCGCCTCATCGACAAGCGCGTCCTCGAGACCTTCATGCGCTTTCGCGAACACGACCGCTTCATCCGCGGCATGATCGGCGACATCGGCTACAAGCAGACAACGCTTAGCTTCATCGCCCCCCGCCGCTATGCAGGGAAATCCAAATTCTCCGGCCGTAAAATGCTCCATTTTGCCCTGGACGGCATAACAGCCTTCTCCAAGACACCCCTGCGTATCTCCTTTTACGTAGGCCTCCTAAGCGGCCTCTTAAGCGTTTTAATGATCATTCACGTCCTATATTGCCACATCACCGGCCAAGCAGCCCCAGGCTGGACCACCACCATGATCGTAGTCTGCCTAATGGGCGGCCTGCAACTCATCTTCATGGGCATCATAGGCGAATACATAGGACGCATCTTCGAAGAAGTAAAACAACGCCCCCTATACTGGCTAAGAGCCGAACTAGGCCAAAAGAAAGATTAGCCTCCCCGGGGGGATTTGCCTTCCCCTAGGGGGAAGGCGGGTCTCGAAGAGACCGGATAGGGGAGTGAATCGCCTTCCCGCTGAATCGCCTTCCCTGGGGGGAAGGTGGGGCGCTGTGCAATGCACAGCGACACGGAAGAGGCGAAAAAAAGTAAAGGCGAAACTAAAGCCCACGTAAACTAGATGGTATAAGAGAAAAGTGGTTCTATGTGCTACGCACATAGAACCGAAAGAGGCGAAATTACAGCTCACGTAACCTGAAAAGGCAAAAACCTAAAAAGGCGAAAAAAATCACACAAAAACTAGATAGCGTATAATTGTAGTATGTCGAATCCCCGCAAGGGGTACGGAGGACCCGCGCACGTGGGGTGAATCTGCCATTTTCGCAGAGGGCCTGCCTCAGGCCTAACCCGTCAGCTAACTTCGGAGACAGAGAGGAGTATTCGATGTGGAATACAATGCGCCGCGCCCTGGGACTGAGTCTCGTCCTGGCAGCGGTAACCCTGTCCGTCAATGCCTACAGCATCGGCGATCAGGGAGTACAGGTACTGAAGATCCAAAAGCAGCTCAGCCAATACGGCTATCGTATCAAGGCAGACGGCGTCTACGGCGGCGAAACCGCCCGGGCTGTCCAGCTCTTCCAGGCAGATAAGGGCCTGGCCATTGACGGCATCGTCGATAACAAGACCTACCGCAAACTGACAGGGTCCTCCTTATCCAGGGACGAAGCAAAACGGGCAGAACAAGCCAAAAAAGCAGCAGCCACCTTGAAAACGAAGTATCCCAGCCGTAACTACGGCGAATATTCCAAAGCCAGAAACATTACGAGCCACGACGTCATTGGCGACCGCCTCGTATCGACAGCCAACCGTTACGTCGGCGTGCCCTACGTTTTTGGTGGCAACACGCCGAGCGGCTTCGACTGCTCGGGCTTTACACGGTACGTCTTTTCCCATAACGGCATCGAACTGCCGCGCATGGCAGACGAACAATACCGCCTCGGTTCTTCCGTTTCCCGCGAAGAACTCATGCCCGGCGATCTGGTCTTCTTTACGACGTACGAAGCAGGCGTATCACACGCCGGCATCTACGTCGGCAACGACCACTTCATCAGTGCCACGACCAGTGGCGGCATCCGCGTCGACAGCATGGACAGCGACTATTGGGCTTCCCATTACGTCGGTGCCCGGCGCGTCCGCTAAACAATATAATAATTATTAGCACGAATTGGCCAGAAAGGTTGCTCAGACCGGGCAAATAAGCGTATAATCTGACGCAGAGAAGCTAATAAGAGGGAGTGTTTAATATCATGAAGTATATGACGGGTAATGAAATCCGCACAGCCTATTTGGAATTCTTTAAAAGCAAAGAGCATCTCATCTTGCACAGCTTTCCGCTCATTCCGGAAAACGACCCAAGTCTCCTGCTCATCGGCGCCGGCATGGCCCCGCTCAAACCGTATTTTACAGGCAAACTCGTACCGCCGTCGTACCGCGTGACGACCAGCCAAAAATGCATCCGTACAGATGACATCGACAACGTAGGCCGCACAGCTCGTCATCATACGTTCTTTGAAATGCTGGGGAACTTCTCCTTCGGCAACTATTTCAAAAAAGAAGCCATTTCCTGGGCCTGGGAATTCCTCACCAAAGTCCTCGAACTGGACCAGTCCAAGCTCTCCGTCACCATCTATCCCGATGACGACGAAGCCTACGACTACTGGCACAACATGATCGGTCTCCCGGACGACCACATCTTCAAGATGGACGACAACTTCTGGGAAATCGGCGAAGGCCCGTGCGGCCCGGACAGCGAAATTTTCTACGACCTCGGCCCGGAACGGGGCTGTGGCAAACCGACGTGCACCGTCGGCTGCGACTGCGACCGTTACCTCGAAATCTGGAACCTCGTCTTCACGCAGTTCAACCGCACGAAGGACGGCGAATACGTACCGCTCGAAAAGAAAAACATCGATACCGGCATGGGTCTCGAACGTATTGCCTCTGTCGTCCAGGAAAAAGAATCAAACTTCGAAACAGACCTCATCTATCCGATTATTGAAAAAGTCATTGCCATCAGCGGCGGCGACTACAGCAAACCGGACCAGAAGATGGCCATGAAGGTCATTGCCGACCACATCCGCGCTGTCACCGTCATGATTGGCGACGGCATCCTGCCGAGCAACGAAGGCCGCGGCTATGTCCTGCGCCGTATCCTCCGCCGCGCCGTCCGTTACGGCCGCGTCCTCGGCATCAATGACCTCTTCCTGAGCTCCCTCGTCGACACAGTCATCACCATTCTCGGTGCCGAATACCCGGAACTCAAGCAGTACGAAAGCCTCATCAAACGGATCATCGACACCGAAGAAAAACAGTTCAGCGCCACCCTGGCCCAGGGCCTGGAAATGCTGCAGGACCTCATGAACGCTGCCGGTGACAAAAAAGTACTCGACGGCCAGTCCGTCTTCAAACTCTATGATACCTTTGGTTTCCCTGTCGAACTGACCCAGGAAATTGCCGAAGAAAACGGCTTTGAAATCGACCTGGACGGCTTCAAGGAAGCCATGAAGGAACAACAGGACCGGGCTCGTGCAGCCCGCACCAAAGTCGACGCCAAGGTTGTCGTACCGGATACGACCAAACTCGACCAGTCCAAGCTCGTCAACGACCCGGCTGCCGAACAGGCACAGATCGTCATGATCGGTAAGGACGGCGTAGAAGTAGAAACAGCCGGCGACGGCGAAGAAGTCACGCTCATCCTCGACGCCAACCCCTTCCACGCTGAAGGCGGCGGCCAGCTCGGCGATACAGGCAGCATCCGTGCTGCCGGCGGCAGTGCAGCCGTTAGCGACGCCAAGGCCTTGCCGAACGGCCTCGTATACCTCATTGCTACGGTCAAAGAAGGCGCCATCCACAGCGGCGATACCGTACAGCTCAGCGTCGATAAAGCCCGTAACCTGGCGCTCGCCCGCAACCATACGGCAACGCACCTCCTGCAGGCAGCCCTGCGGACCGTCCTCGGCAACCACGTCAACCAGGCCGGCTCCCTCGTCACACCGGACCACCTGCGCTTTGACTTTACCCATTTCTCGCCCGTCACGGCAGCCGAACTGGAAAAAGTAGAACAGCTCGTCAACGACGAAATCCTCAAAAACGACGTCGTCACCATCGAAGAAATGCCTATCGACGCAGCCAAAGAAAAAGGCGCCATGGCCCTCTTTGGTGAAAAATACGGCGACATCGTCCGCGTCGTCTCCGTCGACGGCTTCAGCTGCGAACTCTGCGGCGGCTCCCACGTCAAGAGCACAGCCATTATCGGCTCCTTCCGGATTCTTTCCGAATCGGGCACCGGTACAGGCGTACGCCGTATCGAAGCCGTAACCGGCGCAGCAGCCCTGCAGAAGGCCAAAGAAGACCAGGCCGTCCTGCGCCAGCTCGCAACCGACCTCAAAGCCAAGAACAGCGAAATCACGACGAAGGTCGCAAACCTCATGAGCCAGCTCAAAGAAGCAGAAAAAGAACTGCAGCAGCTCAAAAAGGAAGCAGCCCTCTCCGATCTCGACACCATTCTCGCCAGCCAGGAAACCATCGGCGGCGTCAGCGTCGTAGCAGCCCAAACCCAGGCCGACTCCATGGACAGCCTGCGTGACCTGGCCGATACGATCATGGATAAATTGGGCAACGGCGTTGTACTCCTCAGTGCAGCGCATGAAGATAAAATCAACTTCGTCTGCAAGGTTGCTAAAGCAGACACCAAAAAAGGCCTCCATGCCGGCAAGATTATCAAAGCGGCAGCCCAGGTTGCCGGTGGCAACGGCGGCGGCCGTCCCGATATGGCCCAGGCTGGCGGCAAAGAACCGGCCAAAGCCGGCGAAGCCCTGCAGGCTGGCAAGCAGCTCGTCCAAGAACTGCTCGGCTGATTTCCCTGCAGCGATGTAAAGAAAAAAAGGATGTGATTATGATGGCAGTTAGTGATGAAACGATGATCGTCCAAAACAGGAACGAAGAGCAGACCGTAGCCTCTATGATTCTGGAAGACGTATATCACGCACTGGAAGAAAAAGGGTACAATCCGATCAATCAGATCGTGGGCTACCTTCTTTCCGGCGACCCTACGTACATTACAAGTCATAATAATGCGCGCAGCAATATTCGCCGTATCGAACGGGATGAACTCATTGAAGAACTCGTCCGTTCGTATGTAAAACAGCATAACCTATAGGAGCTTTATGAGAATTTTAGGCTTAGATGTAGGCTCACGCACCATTGGCGTAGCCTGCAGCGATGCCCTGCTGCTCACCGCACAGGGCGTAGAAACGATCCGCAGGAAATCCAAACAAAAGGACTTCGAACGCCTGCAGGAACTCGTCAAAGAAAAAGAAGTACACCGCATTGTCGTGGGCAAACCCCGCCACATGAACGGCGACTACAGTGAAAATATCGAAAAGATAGAACACTTCGTCGAAGAACTCAAAGGCGTCATGCCGGACATGGAATTTGTCTACTGGGATGAACGCCTGACCACGGTCATGGCGCACCACGTGCTCATGGAAGGTAACGTGCGCCGCGAAAAGCGCAAGCAGATTGTCGACAAAATGGCGGCAGTCTTTATATTGCAAAATTACTTAGATGCCCAACAGGGAGGACAACATGACTGAAGAACGCATGGACAACGAAACGGTTGAAGAAGTAGAACTCATCACCATTACCGGTGAAGACGGACAGGAAGAGTACTATGCAGAAGATGTAACCATCGAATATGCAGGCAAACAGTTTGCCGTACTCGCTCCCTACGTCGAAGACGAAGAAGCTGCAGCTGCCACCAGCGGTGACGCTATCATCGCCCGCATTGACGAAGAAGACGGCGAACCCGTCTACGTATCGCCGACGGACGAAGAATTCGACGCTGTCGTAAAAATCTACGACCAGATCGTAGCCGAAGACACAGTAGAAGAATAAGAACAACACAAAGGCCCTGTCTGGGAGACACAAAGTCAGCCCCGGACAGGGCCTTTTTTGGAGTGATACGAATGAAAAAAATCCTAACCACGACACTGGCCCTGGCACTCCTTACCGCAGCGGCAGCCTGCACGCCCGCCACCGCGGCAACGGTAACCCGGACGGCCATGTCGCCGTACCAGTGGACAGGCGTCACGATCAGCCAAAAAGGCCGCACCTTTGTCAATTTCCCCACCTGGAACGACCATCCGGACTATGGGGTAGGAGAAGTCATAGACGGCATCAGCCGCCCCTATCCGGGCGTACAGGCGAATAAGCAGTTCATCTGTGTCCAAAGCGTCGTCACCGACGACCAGGATCACCTGTGGATCCTCGACGCAGCCAAACTGCGCGGCAAAGACGTCGACCCAGGCGGCGCCAAGCTCTACCGCGTCGACCTCGGGAGCAACGAAATCGACAAGGTCTATACCCTGAAAGCACCGGCTATCCTGCCCAACAGCTACCTCAACGACGTACGCATCGACACACAGCGAAAATTCGCCTATATGACTGATTCCAGCGCCGGCGGCATCCTCGTCCTGAATCTGTCCACAGGCAAAGCCTGGCGCGCTCTCACGGGCATACAGGAAGTCGCTGCCGAACCACAGACACCATACCAGAAAGCCCGCCACATCAAACCAGCCGCCAGCGACGGCATCGAACTCAGCAAAGACGGCAACACCCTCTACTTCACCAGCCTCGGCGGCCGCCACCTCTACGCCATCCCGACAGCCACTCTGCGCGCCCCGGACCAGACCGTAAAGGAACGGCAAAAAGCCATCGAAACCCTCAGCACCAGCCTGCCCGGCGCCGACGGCCTCTGCCTGCAAGGCCACACCCTCTACATGGCAAACCTCCCGGAAAACAGCCTCTACGCCTTCGACCTGGAAACCAAGCAAGGGAGAACCATCGACACACCACCCGTCCGCTGGGCCGACACCCTCGCAGCCGCCCCGGACGGCACCCTCTACTTCACGACCTCCCAGCTCAACTACGATAAAAAAGCCCGCATACCCTATGGACTTTACAAACTAGCAGAATAATGTAAAAAAAATTCAAAAAAAGACTTGCAATTTATGACTAAGTGGTGTAACATACTTTATGTGCTCAGCACTAAGGCACATAAAGCCATGGACCATTAGCTCAGCTGGTAGAGCACCTGACTCTTAATCAGGGTGTCCAGGGTTCGATCCCCTGATGGTCCACCATACGGTAATTATCAGAACACCCCAGTATTACAAGCCTCTGTAATACTGGGGTGTTTTGCGTTAGTAAAGAACCGGACTTCTACCAACCCGTAGAAGTCTTTTTTTTGCACAAACCAAACAGCACACCTGGCCAAATACCCACAGCCCCGTGCAAACAGGTAGTATCACGATTACCCTTTTGAATAATTGCAAATAAAGTATACCACTTTTGTATATTTACCTTTACAATAACAATTCTCCTTTGTATAATAAATATGTAAGGGATATACAATAAATTAAAGTAATAGATGAACACGCTACGAAACTGCCCACCCTTACGCAGCACAGCAGCTGAAAAAACAGGCCGGCCCCCAGACCAGCCTTAGAAAAAAGTAAATAAGGAGTGATAGCCGTGAAAAAAATCGTCATCAATGATAATTGTATGGCCTGTGGCGTCTGCCTCAGCCTGGACAAATACGTAATGGAAGAAAACGCCGCCGGTGACGTCCGGCCCATACCAGGCGTCTACGTAGAAGACCAAGACCTCCCAGCCCTGGAAGAAGTCATACGGCTCTGTCCAGTACAAGCGATGTCACTCATCGAAAAAGAAACAGAAAAAAAAAAACAGCACAACAGCAACACCACAAAAAGAGTAGGAACAAAAACCTGCTCTTTTTTATCGCTTTCCCAGAGGGGAAAGTGGCCGCGAAGCGGTCAATAGAGGGATTACATAAATATAATTTTTGTTGGTACCCTCTATCCCGGCTTCGCCGTACTTTTTCCCAGCAGGGAGAAAGCCACCACTTCACAAATCTAAAAGATATATATTTATACATAAATATAAATATAACTAGAAAATATATGAAGAGATGGCTTTCCCATGTGGGGAGGGTGGTCCGTAGGACCGGGAGAGGAGAAACCGGTAGCAATAACGTTGATGTTCTCACTAGTTGTCCGCGGCCGGAAGAGGCGTATCGTGCCCGTGTGCACGATACGGACTAACTACTACTAGATTGAAGCAATTCAATCTAGTAGCCAACTAGTAGTCATACTGTTAATCCGATAAAGAGACGCGAAAACGCGGGGGAGAGAGGCCCAAGAAAAAAATATCAAGATTTGTATATCCCCCCACACAGCAAACAAGAACCAGCCGCTCTACTGCCAGCTAAACCGGATCAGCTATATTTTAAAATACACGAAACGATGGCTTTCCCAGAGGGGAAAGTACCGGTAGCGGTGCCTTCTCTGGGGAGAAGGTGGCCGCAATGCGGCTGGAAGAGGCGAAATTAGTAGTAATGACGTGGATTCCATACAGCTTAAAGGCCGGGGATAGAGGGATTACATAAATTTTTAGCAAACCACCACTTCCCAGCCCAAACTGCCAGCAAAACCGGATCAAATCAAAACGAAAACCGGGTCAATTTCACGTGCAAAATACCAAATAGACCGCAACACAATACAACACCAGAAGAAAACCCAAAAAGCCCTCAAACTCAACAAGAGTTTGAGGGCTTTTTGGCTATACAAATAAAAAAATCCATCCAATCACGGAACTGATGCTCATAAACGACAATAATCCCAGCCTCAAATGGTGCATGGCCAACGTGGCGTTTCCGTCCCCTTACGGGGCTGATGTTTAGAAACATTGAGTCATTCGAAATGCAGTGGCCGAAGCAACGCTGTATTGTTTCCGTCCCCTTACGGGGCTGATGTTTAGAAACTTAAAATGACGACAACGAACATTTGGACAGATTCGTATGAGTTTCCGTCCCCTCGCGGGGATAAATTGTAGAAACCATTGCACAAATTCTTGATAGAGATAAAACGAACTCTACTTCCGTGTTTCCGTCCCCTCGCGGGGATAAATTGTAGAAACCCTGTCCCTGCCAACCCGCATTCCCATGCGGCTGAAACGACAAAAATCGGCGCTGATTGAAAAATCTGTCATGACAGGACTTTATTTTTTTAAGAAAATGCCCGTCAAGCCAGCCATCATGCGGGCCGGCGCAGATTTGGCTCTATCTGTACTTAGTATAACGGAAAGCTAGAGAATCTTCAAGTCATTTACATTACCTATTATATAAAGCCTGGGATTAGGACCAGCGGTGTTTTCCATTGGCTTGAAAGATGCTGCCGGTTTAGGTGGGTCAGTTTTACCCGAAAAAGTGGGTCAATTCAGAACGTAAAAAATCCGTTTTTCATAAAAATTAACACAGAATTTTAGGCCAGTAAGTGGCCTGGTTTTACTTGACATTCAGCATCAAACACCGACAAAAGCCCCGAACCGGACGATCAATCCAGCTCGGGGCTTTCATTTCCGTCCCCTTACGGGGCGCGATACCCCTGTGCGGGTATCGCGGTTCATGCGGCCGCAAAAAGGACGCATGAAGGGGGACTCAGTTTAGAAACAACTCGTAACCAGCGTAAGCACGCAGACCTATGACAACCTGTTTCCGTCCCCTTACGGGGATTCAGTTTAGAAACATCACGCAGCACGAAGAGACCGTTGAAGCGGCTAACCTGCTTGTTTCCGTCCCCTTACGGGGATTCAGTTTAGAAACTTCACATTATGTGAAGGCTTTTATCAGGGATAAAAAGCTTGGGTTTCCGTCCCCTTACGGGGATTCAGTTTAGAAACCCCTGTACCTGCCAATCCGCATTCCCATGCGGCCTAAACAACCAAAATCGGCGCTGATTGAAAAATCTGTCATGACAGGACTTTATCTTTTAAAGAAAACCCCCGTCAAGCTAGTCACCAAGCGGGCCGGCGCAGATTTGGCTCTATCTGTACTTAGTATAACGGAAAGCTAGGAGATCCGCAAGACATTTATATTACCTATTATATATGGCCTGGGGTTTGGACTGGCAATATTTTCATTGGCCCGGACAATGCTGCCGGTTTAGGTGGGTCAGTTTTACTCGAAAAAGCGGGTCAATTCAGAACGTAAAAAATCCGTTTTTCATAAAAATTGACACTGAATATTAGGCCAGCAAGTGGCCTGGTTTTACGTGACAATCAACAACAAACGTCGACAAAAGCCCCGAACCGGACGATCAATCCAGCTCGGGGCTTTCATTTCCGTCCCCTTACGGGGCTGATGTTTAGAAACGGCCAAAGATTCGTACAAAGCGTTTATCGCTGGCAGGCTAACTGTTTCCGTCCCCTTACGGGGATAAGATTTAGAAACAATACATCTAATGATGAAGACCATATCTGGGCCATCATGTTTCCGTCCCCTTACGGGGCGCAATACCCCTGTGCGCAGAATTGTGCACACAGACACAATTCTCAGTTCATGCGGCCGCAAAAAGGACGCATGAAGGGGGACTCAGTTTAGAAACTCGGTTAGCAGTAGCAGAAGTGATGCACGATATTTATCGTGTTTCCGTCCCCTTACGGGGCTGATGTTTAGAAACTTCGTACGAATTGTCCAGCAACCCGTACTATGGTGGTTACCTGTTTCCGTCCCCTTACGGGGCTGATGTTTAGAAACGCCGCTCCCAAATATGGCTTCAAAGAAAAATCAGATGCTGTTTCCGTCCCCTTACGGGGCTGATGTTTAGAAACCGGACATGATCCGGCTGGCAGTAGCAGAGGTAATGACCGCTGTTTCCGTCCCCTTACGGGGCTGATGTTTAGAAACAAGGCTCTTAACCGTTTCATTGCGGCTGCAGAAAAGATTCCGTTTCCGTCCCCTTACGGGGCTGATGTTTAGAAACGAACCCTGATGATTTTCCCCCTGGTAAATTTGAATAAGTTTCCGTCCCCTTACGGGGCTGATGTTTAGAAACCCTGTCTCCCAGAACCCGCATTCCCATGCGGCTGAAACGACCAAAATCGGCGCTGATTGAAATATCTGTCATGACAGGACTTTATATTTTAAAGAAAACCCCTGCCAAGCCAGTCACCAAGCGGGCCGGCGCAGATTTAGCTTCTTCTGAAGCTTCTGTATTTAGTATAACGGAAAGATGGAGAATCTTCAAGTTATATATAGCCAGGGATTGGGACCAGCGATGTTTTCATTGGCCCGGACAATGCTGCCGGGTTAGGTGGGTCAGTTTTGCTTGAAAAATGGGTCAATTCAGAACGTAAAAAATCTGTTTTTCATTAAATTAACACTGAATTTTAGGCCAGCAGGTAGCCTGGTTTTAGCAACTTATAGCTTAGATGACTGAAAAGCAAACGCGGGGCGAATTATACGTTGGCTATGTCATATTAGTATAGCTTAAGCATTCACATTCTTATTTACACTATGTTATAATAAAGGAAACAAATGTATGTAATACAATTCGTATGTACGAGAATGAGTAAGGAGGCGTAATCAATCAAAATCGATGTAAACAGATTCCCGGCAATGTGAAGTGCAATCAAATATAAAATGCACAGACCCACTACGTTGCCTCTGAAACAAGGTTTTTAGCATGGCAAGCCTCAAGGATGAGAACAAAAATAAGTTCGGTAAGAACCGGTTCGCGCCACATAGGCTGCGAGCTGAGCAAATATGTGTATTCTTTTTGAGGCCGTCACATCCTTTGCGGATGTGTGGATTGAAATAATTGATGATGAAAATCCATGGTTGTCTGTTTTTGTCACAACCTTCGTGGATGTGTGGATTGAAATGGCAAATTGCATCAAATCTTCGCGGGCAATGCCTGGTCACATCCTTCATGGATGTGTGGATTGAAATCGTTGTACCTTTAATTTGAAGAGCGGCAAGTACGATGTCACATCCTTCACGGATGTGTGGATTGAAATTCCAACGGCATCGACCTGGGCCGCCTGAATTGGGGCGTCACATCCTTCATGGATGTGTGGATTGAAATATAGTAGTAGTCGTCCGCGAGGTTGAGCTGGTTAGTCACATCCTTCACGGATGTGTAGATTGAAATCGGCAAATGCAGTTCCTCTTCGACGGCTGCCAAGGTCACATCCTTCGTGGATGTGTGGATTGAAATAAGGTCAATACGTACTATCACACAGACTGGCTGCCGTCACATCCTTCACGGATGTGTGGATTGGAACAAACAAATAGCCAACAAGTTCCGGCGTATCACTGTTTGGCTGAGGTGGGTCAAATCAGGTCGTAAAAATGGATCAGTTTTGCTCGAAAATTTCATATCACCGGTGACAAATACCCGAACCTGACGATCATGTCTGGTTCGGGTATTCTAATCTGTCCTATTATGGTTCGTGCGGCTACGTGAAGGGAAAACATGCCAGCCTGTATATCCTTGCGTCTAAAATAACTAAAATCTCAGTACACAGGAAATCTTGGACAGGTGGTTATTTCTTAAAGAAAGTACCTGTAAAGTCAGCTGCCATGCTGAGCAGTGTAGTGATGCTGATCTGGGTGGAGTTAGTTTTATTTGTGAATTAAACACAGACTTAGCAAGAATATGTGATGCAGAATAGAATAAAATCCCAAATTTGAATATTTGCATAAAATGGAGTAATATATAATAGTATGTATAAAATATAAAGAATCGGATTTTATGTCATAAAACAGATACAATAAACATAATTATGCAATAAAATTAATTGAATTACGGATTAATAAAACGCGTGGCTTTCCTGCACACACGCAGGCAGCCGAAACGTGAGCGTAAGGGGGAGAGCGTGTGGCAAAGCTGGAGGAATTAAAGCCGGGAACAATGGTCAAAGGCATCATAGGTGACGAGCCGCTAAGCATTATTGCCGTGCAATGGTATGGGAATAGTGCTGTTGAAGTTACCTATAAAGATGAAAACAATCGTCCTGGCAATCAGCTCCTATATAGGGAAGATGAACTTCATATTCAAATCATGAGCAAGACCCTACCCTGGAGATTTGACGCCGACGGAGAAGAGATGAAGCTCGTTTCTGAAGCGTACCGCATCAGCCTGGCGCACTTATTCGACCCCTATCTGGCAGTACACACCTCTTCCGTTGAACCCTTGCCACACCAGATTTCCGCAGTCTACCAGGAAATGCTGCCAAAAGTACCACTGCGCTATCTCCTCGCTGATGATCCAGGCGCTGGTAAAACTATCATGACGGGCCTCTTCATCAAGGAACTTATAATCCGTGGCGACCTGAAACGGTGCCTCATCGTATCCCCAGGTAGTCTGGTGGAACAATGGCAGGACGAACTTCGGACGAAATTCCATATCCACTTCGATATCCTGACGAAGGATCGTATAGAAAACGCATCCAGCGGCAATGTATTTACTGAACTAGGCCTTTGCATTGCCAGGTTAGACATGTTAGCCCGGAATGAAGAACTGCAAGAAATGCTCAAAGTGACAGAATGGGACCTTATCGTCTGCGACGAAGCCCATAAAATGTCGGCTACTGTCGTCGGCAGCGAGGCAAAATACACAAAGCGCTTTAAGTTAGGACGCATCCTTTCCGGTATTACCCGTAATTTTCTGCTCCTTACAGCTACACCCCACAACGGTAAAGACAAAGACTTCCAGCTCTTCTTATCATTGCTAGATGAAGACCGATTTGGCGGTATCCATGGCAATCACGGCAGAACCCCCGATATCAGCGATATCATGCGCCGTCTCGTCAAAGAAGAACTTCTCAAGTTTGACGGAAAGCCCCTTTTCCCGGAACGCATTGCCTATACTGTAGATTATACCATGTCACCGGAAGAAAAAGACCTGTACACGAATGTAACGATGTACGTACAGAACGAATTCAACCGGGCTGACAAATTGGAAAAAGGCCGCAAAACAGCTGTCGGCTTTGCCTTGACGATTTTGCAACGCCGCTTGGCATCCTCACCGGAAGCCATTTATCAATCTCTGAAACGCCGCCGCGAACGCTTAGAAAATCGACTTCTCGAAATGCGGCAACACAAACAGACGCAGGAAAAAGCGTATGTGTGGGATGACTTTGATGAAGATGACCTGACACCGGAAGAACAGGAAAAGTATGAAAATGAGGTCGTCGATCTCGCCTCTGCCGCCGCAACCATAGCTGAACTCCAGGCGGAAATCGAAACCCTGCAGCAATTGGAACAACAAGCCAAAGACGTCCGCACAAAAGGCTTAGACAGGAAATGGGAAGAACTCTCGCGGCTCATTCAAGATGAAAAGGCGATGTATGAACCTGATGGTCAGCGTGCCAAGCTCATCATCTTCACGGAACACAGAGATACGCTCCAGTATCTGGCCCAGCGTATTCGTTCTCTCTTGGGTAATGCCGATGCCGTTGTCACCATTCAAGGCGGCATGTCCCGTGATGACCGCCACCGTATAGAAGAACGCTTTAAACAAGACCCGACAGCGCAAATCCTCGTCGCTACGGATGCAGCCGGTGAAGGGATCAACCTGCAACGGGCCCACTTGATGATCAACTATGATTTGCCATGGAATCCGAATCGCTGATTTGCCATGGAATCCGAATCGCTTGGAACAGCGTTTTGGCCGTATCCACCGTATCGGCCAGACTGAAGTATGCCACCTCTGGAATCTCGTAGCCAACGAAACACGGGAAGGCGATGTCTTCAAGCGCCTGTTCCAAAAGCTCGAAGAAGAACGCCAAGCCCTGGGCGGCAAAGTCTTTGACATCCTGGGCAAAGTGACCTTTGAAGATCGCTCCTTACGGGATCTGCTCATCGAAGCGATTCGCTATGGTAACCGCCCTGATGTGCGCAATCAGCTGAACCAGGTCGTCGATCACGCCATGAACCGCGAGGCTTTCCAGCGACTTATCGATGAACGGGCATTGACGAATGACATCATGAACGTCAATATCGTTAATAAAATACGGGAAGACATGGAACGCATCGAAGCTCATAAGCTTCAGCCTCATTTCATCGAAGCCTTTTTCCTGGAAGCCTTTAAAAAATCAGATGGAGTCCTTCGTAAGAGGGAACCGGGACGTTATGAAATCATTTCTGTCCCACCGAAAATCCGTAACCAAAATTTGTATGGCAGCTATGGTGAAACCATCGTCAAACGCTACGAACGCGTTTGCTTTGATAAAGCCTATTGTCAGCCTCCAGGCCAGGTACCGGCTGTCTTACTCTGTCCCGGTCATCCCTTGCTAGAAGCAGTCATTTCACTCATACGGGAACACTATGCGCATATTTTGAAACGCGGTGCTACACTCATTGATGAAACCGATTACAGCAAGGAAGCCCGTTTGCTCTTTTATATAGAAGATGCCATCCAAGATGGCGCGACCTTGAAAGACGGGAGCCGGCATATCTTATCCAAGCACATCCACTTTGTGGAAATCCGTAAAAATGGCTCAGCACTTTCGGCAGGCTATGCCCCGTATTTGGATTACCGTCCTTTGCAGGAAAGTGAAAAGAACAGCGTCATGACCTGGCTATCCCAACAAGACTGGCTGTCACAAAACATAGAAAATCTGGCCAAGAATTATGCCATTCAATATCTCATACCACAACATCTGAAAGACGTAAAAACCCGGAAAGAAGCCTATTTGGACAAGCTGGAAAATGCCGTCAACGGTCGTATGAAAGCAGAAATCCAATATTGGGATGGCAAAACCGCTGAACTGAAACAAAAGGAAAAAGAAGGCAAGAAAAATGCCAGAATCAATTCCGTCACAGCGGAACAACGGGCAGAATATCTGGCAGGCCGCAAGGACAAGCGTCTGGCTGAAATCAAGAACGAACGCAGCATCTCATCTATGCCACCCAATATTACCGGTGGTGCCTTGATAATCCCCATGGGTCTTCTCATGGAACTCCAAGGGAACAATCTCCCCGATGTACCTAGTCCAATGGATAAACGGCGCATAGAACTTGCGGCCATGCGTGCCGTCATGACTATTGAAACGGATGCCGGCTACTTGCCACGCGATGTCAGTGCAGAAAAATGCGGCTACGACATCGAATCCCGTGTGCCGGAAAGTAAACGCAGTGCCGCCACGACCAGTACCTTGCGCTTCATCGAAGTAAAAGGACGCCATAAAGGGGCTACCACCGTTACTGTCAGCAAAAATGAAATACTGACAGCTCTCAATAAGCCCGACGAATTCATCTTGGCCTTAGTAGAAGTAGATGGTCGAAAGACACATACCGTCTATTTGCAATGTCCCTTCACCAATGCTCCGGACTTTACGGCGACGAGTGTCAATTTTGATATAAACGAACTGATAGAAAAAGCAAAATGCATCTACGAGAAATGAGGAACCTGAAATGTCTGTAAAGAAGCTGATTGAGGTAGCGTTACCTCTGGAACAAATTAATAAGGAATCGGCCAGAGAGAAGTCTATCCGCCACGGACATCCATCTACATTACATCTATGGTGGGCTCGTCGTCCGTTAGCAGCAGCTAGAGCTGTCATTTGGGCCTCCTTAGTAGATGATCCCTCGTCACATCCAGAAGAGTTTCCGACAGAAGTAGAACAAAATAAGGAGCGTCAACGACTTTTTTCTATTCTTGAGAATCTAATTGTATGGGAAAACTCTAATAATGAAGCAGTATTAAATGCAGCAAAAGCAGAAATACTGAAAAGCACTGGTGGGAATCCTCCGCCTCTCTTGGATCCATTTGCCGGTGGTGGCGCAATTCCATTAGAAGCGCAACGCCTCGGCCTAGAAGCCCATGCTCATGATTTGAATCCTGTCGCTGTCATGATTAATAAGGCCATGATTGAAATCCCGCCCCGTTTTTCCGGGATGCCACCTGTTAATCCGGAAGCAAGTTCTACCCTTACAAACGACGATTGGCCACGTGCCCGTGGCCTAGCAGAAGATGTACGTTACTACGGCGAATGGTTGAAAGAAAAAGCCTACGAACAGATTGGCTATTTGTATCCAAAGGTTAAAGTACCTGTAGAACAAGGTGGTGGGGAAGCCACCGTTATTGCTTGGCTTTGGGTTAGAACTGTAAAATGCTCAAATCCCGCCTGTGGATGTACAATTCCCTTGGCAAGTTCGTTTATTCTCTCAAAAAAGAAAGGAAAAGAAGTATGGGTTTCACATCATTGGGATGGCAATGTACTTCAATTTAAAATACACCATGGAAAATGTCCTGATGACGCTCAAACGTTAAAACAAGGAAGAGGGGCTAATTTTAAATGTCCATCATGTGGAGAAATCGCTACAGATCATTATATAAAGGATCAGGGACAAAAAAAGCTTTTAGGGCAGCAACTTATGGCTATCGTTTGCGAAAGTAAAAGAGGCAGGATTTATATTGCTCCAAATGAAGAACATGAATTATCTGCAAATGTTCCGAAGCCGGTTGATGTTCCTAGTGGGGAATTGCCTCGGAATCCTAGATGGTTTAGTCCGCCTGCTTATGGGATGGCTACATATGATGAATTATTTACAAACCGACAACTAACGTTTTTGACTACATTTGGTTGTTTGATAAAAGAAACACAAAAGATTGTAACAGCTAATGCTCAAAAATTCGGATTGAGCTGTGATAATACACCTTTATCTAAAGGGGGGAATGGTGCAAAAGCATATGGTGAAGCGATAGGTGTATATTTAGCTTTTGTTTTAGATAAAATGGCTGATTATCATTCATCAATTTGTTCATAGCATGCCCCTGCGCAAGCAATTAGAAACACTTTTGGCAGGCAGGCCATCCCAATGACTTGGGATTATGCGGAAGCCAATCCATTTTCACATTCGTCAGGTTGTTTTGATAACATGTTGAAGTGGGTATATGAATCTATACAAGAATTTCCTAAAGGAGAGGTCGGTACTGTTAATCAATTTGATGCGCAAAGTGACTGCGGTCTTCGGAATATCATGGTTTCTACGGATCCTCCTTATTATGATAATATCGGCTATGCGGATCTTTCAGATTATTTATATATATGGATGCGACGTAGTCTGCGCCATACATATCCAAAACTCTTTAGTACGATGTTAGTGCCAAAGGCAGAAGAACTAATTGCTACACCATATCGTCATGATGGGAATAAGGCAGAAGCGAAGGAGTTCTTTGAAGACGGCATGCTCCAGGCTTGTCAGCAAATGTATAAGTATGCCCGTATAGACATTCCTGTGACGATTTATTATGCCTATAAACAAAGCGATACAGACGCAAATACGAATACGACCGCTTCTTCTGGTTGGGAAACTATGCTCAGTGCTATTGTAAAAGCCGGCTTTGCCATTACCGGTACGTGGCCTATGCGTACAGAAATGGCTAATCGTACGGTCGCATCAGGGACTAATGCGTTGGCCAGTTCCATTGTCTTAGTATGTCGTAAGCGTCCTGCTGATGCTCATCAAATAACGAGACGTAATTTAATCAGCGTGTTACGCAAAGAATTGCGGCCGGCATTGAAAAAGCTACAATCCAGTAATATTGCCCCTGTTGACTTGGCTCAGTCGGCCATTGGTCCAGGGATGGGCGTATACAGCCGTTACCGTAAGGTACTAGAAGCCGATGGCACGGAAATGACTGTTCGCAGTGCTTTACAGATTATCAATGAAGAATTGGACTTGTACTTCAATGAACAGGTCGGTGACCTGGATAGAGCCAGCCGTTTTTGTGTCGATTTGTACACGCAATATGCCTATGGCAACGTCAAATATGGCGAAGCAGAAGTGTTGGCCACAGCCAAAAGTACGTCTATTCCCATGCTAGCGGATAATGGTGTCGTCTATGCTAAGTCAGGGATTGTACACCTTATCAAGCGAGAAGATTTACCGCAAATGATAGGGAATAAAGAACGAAGCGTGTGGTTTTTGACACAGTATTTAACGCGGGCCATGAGTAACGGTGGCGTCGAAGAATGTGCCAACATCGTAAAAACCATGTTTAGCTCTCATGTAGAACGAGCCAAGGATTTGGCCTACCGCTTGTATACTATTGCCGAACAAAAAGGCTGGACCGAAGAGGCCTACGCCTATAACGCTCTTGTCGTTTCTTGGCCGGAAATCCAGTCGCGCGCGGCGGCCTTGTATCAAGAAATACCGAAACAAATGGATCTTTTTTAAATAGAGAGGAGGAAAAAGGCCGTGAAAAAAATCATTGAAGAATCCTTTCCATGGCAGGACCTGCATGGCCTTTTTCAGCCCGAACGAGCTGGCAAAGGCCGGCCTGCAGACATCCATGTCTGGTGGAATCGTAGTCCCATCGCTTCCAGTATGGCGTACCTCTATGCACTCCTTACTGATGCCCCTCAGACTGATGCGGTAAGAGAAGAAACGTCAGGCCTTCTGTGTGGTTTAGCTACTCAAGATGCGACGGCTGTGACACAGGCAGGGCAGTCTTTGGCAGAAAAAGACATACCCTTGCTCGTAGATAGCTTCTCCGGCTTTGGCGGCTTGGCCTTAGCGGCCGAAAAGCTAGGACTAACAATGGCAGCGGGAGATCTCAATGCTGTTGCTACCGTATTGACGCAGGCAGTCGCTGATTTCCCGGCTCGTTTCGCCACTTGTAGTCCCGTCCATCTCGGTTGGGATATGGAAGAAAAAGGTCCTCGCTCTATAGCGGCAGACCTTGTCTATTATGGTGCCTGGCTCAAAGAAAAAGCAGCAGAACAATTAGCGGCTTTTTATCCCCACATCTACGATCAGGTGCCATCAGCCTGGGTTTGGGTACGCACTGTCCCTTGCCCGAATCCAGCCTGCCGTTGTGAAATGCCATTGGCAAATACCTTTGTCCTTAGTGAAATATCCGGAAAAGAATATTGGGCTGAACCGGTACAAGACCAGGGGCAGCTCCATTTTCATGTCCATGCTGGCAGATGTCCACAAGAAAAACGGAGCAATAAAGTCAGCCCCATAGGTGCTAAGTTCCGTTGCCCCGTTTGTGGAGAAATCACGACGCCAGACTATGTCAGAGAAATGGGCCGTCAGGGAAGTATGTCCCTACGTATGATGGCCGTCATGACCCATGGTACTGATGGGAAATATTTTTATGAACCTGATGCAATCCAAGAATTGGGAGCTGACGTGATGCGGCCGCGTGTACCAGAACTTCGGTTAGCGGACAATAGCCGTTGGTTCAGTACTCTTGCCTATGGCATGACTACCTACAATAGTTTATATACGGCACGTCAATTAACAATGCTTACCATCTTTAGTCAGCTCATTAAGGATGTGACCAAAGAAGCTACCCGCGATGCGCAAAGAGCAGGCATCGCAATGGGGGAACCTTTGCAAGATGGTGGCCAAGGTGCCTTGGCCTATGGACAAATGATAGGTGTCTATTTGTCTTTAGCAATCAGCAAGATGAGCAATTACAATTCCAGTCTCTGTGGCTGGGATCATCGTCAGGGGATTGGTGCTGTGTCCATTATGCAGCACGCCTTACCTATGATTTGGACCTTTGTAGAAGGAAATCCATTTACGAAAGCGACGGGAAATTTTTCTACTATTATAACGAATATGACTGCAGCTGTGGCTAATTTACCAGCTCAAGGCCATATCAGTGTATCCCAAGGCGACGCTGTAAGCAGAACATATCCGCAAGATATCATCTTATTCACGGAACTACCTTTTTATGACAATGTAGGCTATGCCGATATTTCTGATTATTTCTATTTTTGGTTGCGGCAATGCTTGCAAGACACTGTACCGGACTGGTTTCAGGCAGAATGTACGGAAAAGGATGAACTGTCTTCTGTAGCGGCTCATTATGGTGGCGATGCGAGTAAAGCAAGACAAGCGTATCTAGGAAAAATGCAGACTTTCTTCGATGCGTTAGCGCCTGTAGTTACGAAAGCGTACCCGTCTCTTGTCTTTTTTGCCTTTAGCGACGACGATGCTAAAATCTGTAGAAGCGAAACAACCGGTACGACGACGGGGCATCTGATACCGCTCCTGCACTGTATGGTGCAGGCCGGTTTTGGCATTACGGCTCTTTGGCCGGCGTAGGCAGATAGACCAGAAAAACATTCCACTACAACGCGCGTAGCGATTGCACTGCGCCCAAAAGCGGAAACAGCCAGTACGATTACAAAACGAAAATTCTTGTCTATTCTATCACAAGAATTACCCGGACACCTGAAAGCTTGGCAAAATCTTGACCTGACAAAACGAGAAGACGTGATTATTGCTTTGGGACAGGGATTACCAATCTTTACCCGGTATGGAAAAATATTAAATGCAGATGGTTCTGTATTAGTCTTAAATGACGCAGTGCCGCTAATTATGCAGGAAGTGGAAAAATTTCTCTCTTTTTCCAAAGATATAAAGGAAAATCTATGAGGAGGCGCAGGCTATGGCAGAGATGATCAATTATGAGTACATACGAAGGGGGTTCAAGATATTACATCCCTTGATGGCCAATTATATTGGCAGAGAACTTCTTCGCGTTTATCAAACAAATTGGTGGAACGAAGTATTAGAGGCATTAGGTGAAAAAGGGCAGGACCTTCCTGTATCGGGAGATAATATGACCTTGATTCGTTCCCTCGACCTGGCAAATTGCCTGCGTCTCATTGATCGTCGCTGGCATGATGTCTTTGCAACCAAATTATCGATAGACTACAGAACGTGGGCTAAGGAGTTGATGGGCGTCCGCAATACAGTAGCGCATATAGGACAAACCGATGTCGACCAAGAATATGCCGAGCGTGCACTCGACACGATGGCACTTCTGTGCCAGGCCTTTGATGCTGATGATGCTGAAGGTACGGAGCAAATCCGCACATTTTACCGGATTCTCCGCTATGGTTCAGCAGACGGCTCCATGGCAAGCAGCACGACGCTTTCGACAGGTACACCAAGCAAAAATAGACAAAGTGCTGGCGTATTAGAGAAGAACATCATTGCTGATGGCCAATCCCTGCCTAGCTGGCGGGACGTTATGCAGCCTCACCCGGATGTAGCCCAAGGCCGCTATCAGACCGCTGAATTTGCCGCTGACCTGGCGCAGGTTTCCCGCGGTGAAGGTGCCGTTGAATACCGTGACCCTGTCGAATTCTTCAATCGTACGTATATTACAGAGGGCATGTCCGGTCTACTCGTCAAATCCTTACAGCGGATTGCAGGACTAGGTGGCGAACCGGTTATTCAGTTGAAGACCGCCTTTGGTGGTGGTAAGACCCATAGCATGCTGGCGCTATATCACATGGTAAAAGGCGGCGTTACAGTAGATCGTATTCCCAGCTTAAAGCCTATTTTGGAACGGGCCGGCTTGAGTGAGTTTCCGAGAGCTAATGTAGCTGTTCTCGTCGGTACGGCCATGAATCCAAGCAAAAAGAAGAATCCGACTAATTTGCCTGGTTACACAGTGAATACGATTTGGGGAGAAATGGCCTACCAGCTAGTTACAGCTAAAGGGGATCCTAGTCTATATAAGATTATTCGCGAATCTGATCTCAAGGGAATTTCACCAGGGTCGGAAACATTAAAAAACCTCTTCGATGCTTGTGGACCTTGCGTTATACTAATGGATGAGTTGGTTGCTTACGCAAGAAAAATTAATAAAAGTGATGATAATCGTGGAGTCTTGTATGATAATTTTATTACCTTCATCCAGGAAATCACTGAAGCAGCTCGGGCCAGTAAAAACAGCATCGTTGTCGCATCTATCCCTGAATCAAATATCGAAATTGGCGGAGAAGCGGGCCAACTGGCCTTGGAAGCTATTGAACACACCTTTGGACGTATGGAGTCCATCTGGAAACCAGTCGCTGCTGATGAAGGGTTTGAAGTCGTACGTCGCCGTTTGTTCCTCGATTGCCGTAACGAAGCACAGCGTGAGCAAGTTTGCCGTGCCTTCAGCCGTATGTATCAGGATAATGCAGCCGATTTCCCTATGGAAACCAAAGAATTTCCGTATCTGCAACGGATGATTTCCTGTTACCCTATTCATCCGGAAGTCTTCGACCGCTTGTATGACGACTGGGCTACACTCGAACGCTTTCAGCGTACTCGTGGCGTGTTGCGCCTCATGGCAGCGGTTATTCACGAATTGTGGATGGCCAATGACTCTAGTGCCATGATTATGCCTGGATCCATTCCCTTAGATATGCCTGACGTGCGTGACGAACTGGTCCGTCATTTGCCGGATAATTGGAATAGTATTATCGACCATGAAGTGGATGGTAAAAATTCCGTGCCCTATCAAACTGATCAAGTACGTCCCCGCTATGGTAAAATCTTAGCAGCTCGTCGTGTTGCCCGGACCATCATGCTGGGTAGTGCCCCTACCAGCCGGGATCAGGCCGTCCGTGGCTTGGAAATGGCACAGATCCATTTAGGTACCATTCAACCGGGTGAAAGTATTGCTGATTTTAACGATGCCCTCAATACATTGCGGGACAAGCTCTCGTACTTATACAGCAATTCCAATGGCAATCGCTTCTGGTTCGATACACGTCCTACCTTGCGTAAAACAGCCTCAGACCGGGCCTTGCAACTAGACGACGATGAAGTTTATGCAGAAATCGAAAAACGTCTACGTAAACTACGTAAGGAAGCCCCCTTTAGTGGTGTCCATATTTGTCCTTCTTCTACTATGGATGTGCCTGATGAACAAACAGCACGTCTTATCATCTTGAAGCCGACACAGTACTATGACCCGGCCTTACAAGGAATCGAAGCAAGTTCGGCAGAAGAGATGGCTCAAGAAATATTAGCGTACCGTGGCACAGCACCGCGTGTCTACAAGAATATGCTCGCCTTCGTAGCCGCAGATAAACGCCAGCTCGAAGGCCTCTGCAAGGATGTACGACAATTTCTTGCCTGGACCTCTATTGATGCGGATACAGAAGATTTAAACCTCGATGCCAATCAAACCAAGGAAACGAGAAATAACCTGAAACGTAGTGAAGCTATGGTAGATATGCATGTGAAGGAAACCTATCGTTGGCTACTCGTTCCTTATATCGATCAAGTCGAAAGCCTGCGGGACATGAAATGGGAAAATGAAAACCTAGGCGGTGGCACTGAAAATATTGTCACCAAAGTGGCGAATAGGATGAAGCAGAACGAGTACATTATCGATAAATGGGCTCCGGCACTGTTACAGATGGTATTGGATGAAATCCTCTGGAAAGACCGCGATGACATTCCCGTAAAAGAACTGTGGGAAGACCTGAGCCGCTACTGCTACCTGCCGCGCCTGGCAAATTTCTCTGTTCTCGAAGCCGCTATCTGTGCTGGAGCAAACTCGGAAGAATTCTTCGCCATAGCCGCAAGCAAAAAAGAAGATTATTATGTAGGCCTGCAATTCAACCAGTCTATATATAACGTGAATACGTCGGATATCCTCGTAAAGCCTGCCATAGCAAAGGCACAAATCGAAAAGGAACAACCGGTAGAACCCAAACCAGTACCGCCAGCTCCACCCGTAAAGCCAACCCCACCATCAGGTGGTGAAGTCGTACCTAGTGGCGGAGGAAACATCGTACCGCCGGTTAAACCGACACCGCCTACATCACAACCACATCATTTCTATATGAACGCTGATCTGGATGATACACGTATCATTAAAGACGTAAACAAATATGTTGAAGAAATCATCCAGCCACTGCAAGACCTTGCAGGCGTAAAGATTGAGCTCAAATTAATTGTAGAAGTAAATGCACCCGATGGCATCCCATCCGATACTATGCGGACTGTAGGAGAAAACTGCTCAACACTTAAAATCAAGGATTTTGAATTCAATGACTAGAGAAGTAGCTTGAGAGTACGATTGAGGCAGCTTTTGACAGCTCTTTAATGAAACAAAAACACAATAGAATCATTGTCGCACTCCCTACCGAAGTGCGTGGATTGAAATAAAGACTCCGGCATGGTCGAGTATAGTACCGATGTACTGCCGCACCTGAGCAAGAAGGACAGGCTCATCGTCATGTAATATGATGATGGTCCTGTCCTTTTTCATAGTGGCGGCATCTCCCCGTCTTCCGAATTTGACGACAATTTGATACAATATTAGTATATTGCATGAATCGTCTCGAATCCTGTCTTAGTGTAATGCCATGAACGGAGTAAATCTCATTATTGCAGACTCAGTAGTTAAAGTTTTACGGGAGTGATACTCTTGGGAATTTTTAAATCCTTTATCAACTTATTTAAGAAAAATAAGTCTTATGAAGTGCCATGGTCAATTCAATCGGGTGAGCCCCGAAAACAAAGTGTTTCTAAGGCATCCTATGTTGATGCAAGTTCCATAGCACCAGATGAACGTAAATATTATCAACCAGACGATTATTATACCTATCAATCCTACCCGGGAACAGCGATGGGTGAAGATGTCGTAACGTTTGAGAAACGAAAAGAAACCTGTTATCCATCGGAACGCGGATTGTACGTTGGAGAAATATTACTTTTGGATTATTGCAAACGAGGCAAGTATCCCAATCCTAAAGACGGGTATCCAGGTTTCTGGTGGTTTCAATATGGTATCCGCGATGTGGGAAAAATGTTGAAATCCCTGGAAGCTAGAGGCTTTATTCAGCTTGCAACACCACGGGAATCCATAAATAGCTTGAAAGTTCCTGAATTAAAAGCCTTATTGCGGGAATATAAAGCCCCTGTGAGTGGCCGAAAAAATGTATTGGTAGAACGGGTAAAAGCTATTGTTCCAGATGAAGCGTTGGCTCATGCAAAGGTTGATTGCAAGTATCAGTTGACTACATTAGGTGAAAAAGAGTTGGCTGACAATGCATATGTGCCTTATATGCATAAGGTTCCATATAAAACGAATGAATTAGGGCCCGAGGATACTTGGTTTAATGTCTGGAGAATTAATAAAGAACTCGGGATAGGCGATAAATCTAACTGGAAAAAGATTGTTGACAAGATTGAAAAACAAGTGCTGCAACAAAACACAGACAAGTATGATGAATTTATGGAAAATCTGAAAGCGCATGACAGGTCCGGGTATGAAGAAATTAAAGCTCAGGATGATCAAATTGCAGCTGTAAACGCTGCTGAAGATGCGTACAAACGAAATGAGGATTTAGACGCACTTATCGATTTCTGGGAACAGCTATGGTCAAATGGCGGATTAAAGTTTCAAGGCGCATACTGGCTTTTCCGTCTGCCTGACTTATATATAAAAATAGGCAGATACGAAGATGCCTTGCGTCTATGCAAACGAATTAAGAAAGCCTATCCAAACTATGGGTATAAAGCTGATGATTATTTTGAAAAAATAGAGAAGAAGATGAACAAATCTGCGGATAAAAAATAGCCGCGCTGATGCGGAATTTCTAGTCGTATATTTTTATAGGGAGAGTCCATGGAATTAAAAAAATTACCAATTGAAGAGGTTGTAGACTATTGTTTGCGGCAGAGAAAGGAAAGTGACCGTTGGGATTTTAAACAAAAATGGCATAATAGAATAGAGGATCTGATAAAGGACATTATATGTTTTTGTAATACAGTTCATCAGGATAGATGTTATTTAATATTTGGAGTTTCTGATGATTTCAAACTTGTTGGATTAAAGGATTCAGAGAGAACAGAAATAACACGCATTAACAGTGCATTTTCTGGCATGCCCTTCGCAGGAAATATTAAGCCGGATGTATCTATTGAGACTATATCGTACCATGGAGTTAAATTGGATATATTAATTATTGAAAACGTTAAATCTACACCTATTTACCTAAACAAACCATATGGAGAAATGATTCAAGGATGTATTTATGCACGTGTAGATGATCGGAATACTCCTAACAGAGGAAATGCGGAGCAATACGTCATAGATAATCTTTGGCGTAAGCGATTTGGTTTAACAATGCCAACCATCAATCATATTTTAAGAATCTTAAAGAATCGTTCTGATTGGAAAGAGAATAATTTAGGTTTTTATAACATATACGAGCCACGATATACGATACAATTATCTGGTGCTGATGATACAGAAAATGATACAGCTGAATTTTATTGCTTCACACAAGAGAACCCGGATTTCATATGGGGGACAGTTGAAATTAAAGAAAATGAAACACTGATTAAAAGCCATCAAACCGTGATATTAGACGGTGGAAGGTTGTTTATTCCTGTTCCAGAACAAGCTTCCATTCTAAGCTTCCGTTTGGACCAAAAGAAATATGAGTATAGATATTACTTAAAAGATGATGATAATGAAGTGTATCAACTTTTGATGTTTATGTATGATACTTCTGATTCAGAACAAGTAGAGGCTTTTAAAGAATTAATCAAAGTTGTGTTAATCTATCGATCACAGGAAGAAAAGAAGGCTTTCCAAGCGTATGTCCTAAAAAGACTTGATGAGCTTGATGAAAGAATCAACTCTTGCGTGGAATATAGATCTAATGATTTTTATCCTCCAAAGAAAACGGAACAATACCTGTACCAATTGCATACCGGCTACGTCTTAAATCAATTATTGGAAGAATATCGTAGGACGGTGAAGTGATTTAATGGATATACTTAGCGAAATTAATATCGGTAGTATCTTGGGATCCGCTGTTAGTATTGCAATAGGTTTTGGCTTATCCGTTTTGAAAGATTATTTCGATAATAGAACAAAAATCTATCTTAGCTTCGTTCATGCTCAAAGTTATGAAGAAGGTATTGATGGGATTAAGCATAATCCTTCTGGATATGTTGTTGAGTTCTATAATTATGGACGTAACCCGATTATGATTGAGAATATAACGTTGGATTTTGCTGGACACAGATCAGTAATTGATAGTCCTTTTATACAACCTATGACTATAGCACCATGTAAGATGCAAGAGTGGGAATTATCAAATCAAGATTTTGATAATATTCGCTATTGGCACTCTCAATGTAAAAAAAAGATGAATCTTGAAGAGTTAACAAAAATAAAGGTCACGATACGTCTCCTAAGTAAGAAAAAGCTTTCCCAAGATTTAGATATTTCAATGATCGAACTGATGTCATACGATCCTACCAAGTCGATTAGGTAATCAAAATCGTGATTCAGAATCTCAATAGAAGTAAAGATTCATAAGTCTCTGACTCGATTAGTGCCTGATGCGGGACAGGCTATTGCTAGATAGTCGCCGAAGCACCTCCTTTCCCAGGCCTACGGCCGTACGTCTCCCTTCGGTGGCACCCTATCTCCGCGCAGCCTGATGCGGGCCGTGCCTGGCTTTCCGATGCTTTACGACGTTTCGCCACTATCCCGGCTTCCAGCCGGACCTTGGCATAATCCACTGTACGTGTCTTTACGTTTCGCCTCTATCGACCGCATTCGCGGCCACTAGTACCATAAACTTGTAGTGAATAGGTCGCTCCTATCCGCTGCACTTATAGTTT
>NZ_JAQDBC010000060.1:0-6647 GCF_027681725.1 Caecibacter sp. AF58-12pH5A
ATAGAGCAATATAATTTAACCAAAGAACCATTAAAAGACCACACGAACGAATTATTGCCGCTTTTAAAACAGTTGGGAGGAGAAAGTCTATGAAGATATCGGAACTACGAAATATGACAGACTCGGAATTAAAGGAATTAGCCAAGCAAAAGAGGATCACCAAAAAGGGGAAATGTTGGCCTACGTCAGATGCTTATCAAGCCCAAAATGTATTATGGATCAGGGCAGGTCGACCGTTTGACAGAAAAGAACAGCCAAATGATGATCCGTGGGGATTAATTGACAGCGAATAGTAGGAGGTAGAGAAATGAAAGCATTTGAAAAGGTTGATTTAACTTAAAGGATGGTGATTGATATGTGGATAAAGGAGCAAGACGGAAGTCTGATTAACAGCGATAAAATTATTAGCATAAATGTATTTGAAACAAGACTTTTCGCTGTTACTGGGTATGATTCACTGACGCATACAGATATAGTAACCAATTTAGGATATTATGAAAATCAGACGTAGAAAAGATTAAAAATGTATTATATTGTGCATTGGCTGAACAGTATGAGCCATTTACAATGCCGCCGCCTATAGATGGATTGAAAGCATGGAACTCTATCCCAATCAGCAAAGAAGGTGAATAGGATGCACTATCTAAATTACACCTTTTGTAATCGCCAGGACTGCCGTAAATATCGGATATGTGGAGTATCCGTAGCGGCAGCGGAGATGTGGAAAAAAAGACAGCAAAAGGACGGCTGATGATTCACCGATACAGAGCGAGCCGATTAATTGTGAAAGATACGAAAAGAGGCCGTGGATATGAAAGAAAAATTATCAATCAAAGAGCAGTTGCAATTAGTCAGACATAAATGCCCAGATATGTGGGGGATATTTATGGATGGCTGCCCTAGCGAATGGGGGTTACCAGAACTCCCATGTTGGGGTCGGGATAATGATCCGGAATGTAGCAAGTGTTGGGATAAGGCGTTGGAGGATGATAAATAATTGATGAATTGCCAAAAGATTGTGAGAATTGCCGACACTATGACAAACCTTTAAAAATAAGCCCATGCCCGATGTGTAATTGGCAGGCAGCGCCGCCCAGCGTCTGGGAACCTAAGGATGAGGAGGATGCAGATGACGGCTAAAGAATATTTAAATCAATTACGGACGATAGATTTAAGGCTGCGAACGATGGAAAGCGAATTAAAAAAGCTGCGCAGTGATATATGTAATCTGCGGGCTACGGATTATAGCAAGGATAAAATAAGTGGCGGACAGCCCATGGATATATCAGACAAGGTCATTCGTGTTATTGATGAAAAGGATAAGATTACGGCAGAATGGAATACCTTACTCCTATTGCGGAACGAAGCCAGGGGATATATCAACACAATACAAGATTATAGGGTGCGCCATGTACTCATTGAGCGGTATATTGATTGCAGGGCATGGGATTACATACTGGATAGTATGAACATTAGAAATTCAGATGGAGAGTATATAGAGAAATATACTCTCCGACAAATGTACAGATACCACTCTTTAGGATTAAAAGAAATTCAGGAGATATTAGATAAAAAACAGGTAAATGTCAGTAAATGTCATTGAATGTCAGTGGCTTGACATGGTATGATATAAAATATGAAATGATACACAAAGGACACCGGATATTTCCGATGTCCTTTTTTGCTACCCTAAATCAGGTGAAACCGATGATTCAATGCGATAATCCAAAATGTAAATATAATCAGCGCGGGCACTGCGTCAATATGCATCTCACGGTTGAGCGGGAGCGGTGCGTCTGCTTTGAACTGCGGCAATCGCTGCGGCAGAAATATACGCATGAGACAGATATCAACCATGAGCCGGTAAAATATACAAAGCGGAATAGAATTTTGAAATAAGGGGTGATACCATGCCGAGGCCGAGAAGCCCAAATCGCAAGAAGGCACATGAAATCTGGCTGGCATCCGGCGGCAAATTAAGTAATAAGGAAATTGGCAAGCAATTAGGAGTATCTGCGGATATGGTCGGTAAATGGAAGCGGCAGGATAACTGGGAACAAAAGCGACCAAACAAAACGACCAAACCAAAAAGGCGAAAAACGACCAAACAACCAGAGCAGCCGGACAAAGAAAATACAACAGCTACGGATACAGAGGCACAAAAACAAGCAGAATCTTTTCATGTGCTATATGAGGATGTATTAACAAATAAGCAACGCCTTTTTTGTATTTATTACATAAATTCATTTAATGCGACCTTATCATATAAACGGGCCTATCAATGTAGATATGGTACGGCGGCTGTAAATGCATGCGGACTACTAAAAAAACCTAATATCCGCGAATATATTGATCACTTAAAAGAAATTAGGTACCAATCAATGATGATACAGGGGATGGATGTTGTCGAATTATATATGCGGATTGCCTTTGCTAACATTAATCAGCATATAGTCGTGAAAGACGGACGAGTGGTATTGGCTGATAGTGAAGATATTGACGGGCAGATCGTACAGGAAATCAAAGAAACTCAAAACGGAGTGAGCATACGGCTTAATGATCGCATGAAAGCGCTGCAATGGTTATCGGATTATTTTGAATTAAATCCATCGGATCAGCATAAATGAGATTATGACGATCGGATGGCAGATCTGAAGGAAAAAGCAATCAAGCTAAAGGAGTGGTAACTATGGCGGCATCGTGGGCCATGCCCTTTTACAATTCAAAAGATTGGAAAGAGTTACGGATAATGTTAATTATCCAACGAGGTGCCAAATGCGAGCGATGTCACAAGGACTTTTTGTTTGATACATCACGATTAATTGGGCACCACAAAAAAGAATTAACGCCGGATACTATCTGTGATCCGACGATTGCGTTGAATCCGGATAACATAGAAATCATCTGCGATGATTGCCATAACAAAGAGCATAAGCGGTTCGGATACCGTGGGCAACACCATGTCTATATTGTGTATGGTCCGCCATGCAGCGGCAAAAGCACATTCGTTCACCAAATGATGCATCGGGGAGACCTGATTGTAAATATGGATTTACTGTATCGAGCGGTCAGTGGATGCGGACTATATGATAAGCCGGACAATCTAAAACGCAATATATTTCGCGTACAGGATATATTGATTGATCAGATACGGACTAGGTATGGGCAATGGAACGATGCGTATATTGAAGGCGGCTATCCCATTAAAACGATACGCGAAGGATTGGCGCAGCGGGTGCGGGGAGAGTTAGTGTATTGTGAGGCGACTAAAGAAGAATGCCTGCAAGGTGCGGCAAAACGGGGAGTATTCGCAAAGGAATGGGAAGGATATATCCAGAAATGGTTTACTGCGTATCAGCCATAGCCCCCCTGTCCGATACATTTATCAAGTCCAAGGCTAGACCGGATGGCATCCCCTTTTTTGATTTACATCAAAAATTTGACTTTTTTCAAAAGTTCATCTGAAATGCGATAAGGGGGCGAGAATATGAACGAAGTAAAAGCAGAATATGAAAGAATTAAGGCCCTTTTTGACGGATCGGATGACCATATGCTGCAACTGTTGGATGGCTCTTTCATTGAAGCGGCCCGGTTACGAGTAGAGTTAAATAGGCTTCATGCTGTAGTGCAAGAAACGGGACTCATTAAGATCAATCCGGACAATCCACGCATGCAGAAAGAACTTCCCGTGTCCAGGATGCTGCCAAAAGTCCGGGCAAATTATGCGAACCTGATCTTTAAATTAGCGGCTATATTAGGGAAGAATGTGGTGGATGAAGAGGATGGGCTAGGAGAATATGAATAGTTATATTCAAGAATATTGGGACGGCATCCAATCCGGAAAATATATTGTTGGCTATTTAGTCCGACTGCAGATGCAAAAATTAATTGAAGAATTGCAGGACTCCCAGATTAAAAAAGATTTTGACTTGTCAAATAAACGAATCCAATTCATTGAAGCCGAGTGTCGGCATGCGCAGGCCCCCTTTGCTGGCAAGCCGTTTCATCTGGAACTCTTTCAAAAAGCAATCATTGAAGCCATATATGCGATGCAAATATGGAACGACGAACTGAAACGGTATGTGCGTAAGTATCAACGGGTGCTGCTGGTTATCGGGCGTAAAAATGGGAAAAGTCCCTATGCGTCTGCGATCAGTCTGTCCGAATGGGTATGCGGTGAAATGGGTACAAATATTTTGTTTGGCAGTAATGATTATGAGCAAGCGGGTATTTTGTTTGATGGCACAAATGATATGCGCGAAGAATCGCCCAAATTGGCGCGATGTACCCGTAAAAATCAAAAAGGGATATTTTGGGGAAATAAGAAACGCAAGATTAAACGTGGCAAATTTTCATCGCAAAACAAAGGATCTATTAAAAAGATATCCGCTAAAACGGGAGCCAAGGAAGGGAAAAATATTAAGGTGGGTGTTGTCGATGAAGTTCATGAAATGAAAGATAATTCATTGGTCATGCCAATTCGGCAGGCATTATCCACACAGGATGAACCGTTGTATATCGAAATTACAACAGAAGGTTTTACAGATGGCGGCTATTTGGATAGTGAAATGGAAGAAGCACATAAGGTATTGCTGGGCGAAGTAGATGACCCGCAATGGCTTATTTTTTTATATCAGCAGGACAGTGAGGAAGAAATATGGCAGGATGAACAATCCTGGTATAAATCGAATCCAGGATTAGGCGTTATTAAAAAATGGTCTTTTCTGCGGCAGATGGTAGAGGAAGCTCGAACCAACGCAGGGACACGGGCGTTTGTATTAGCCAAGGATTTTAATATTAAGCAGAATAGCGCAGCCGCATGGCTGGATCTTGCTACGGTAGAAAATCAAGCTACGTTTGATATTAAATCATTACGGGGAATGTATTATATTGGGTCACTCGATTTTGCGGAAACAACAGATTTATGCAATGCCAAGGCCATGTTTATTAATCCTATTACGCAGGAGAAAAAAACATTGACCATGTATTTTATTCCGGAAACGAAAGCGGATGCGATATTGGAAGAAGATATGAATACATTAAATCCAGAAAAGAAGGACTATTGCGAATGGGCTAAAAAGGGACTCTGCACGATTTGTCCCGGGACAGAAGTAGATGCATCCGCAGTTGCAGGGTGGTTTATTTCGCTATATACGGCATACAAAATGAAGCCCTTTAAGATTGGATATGATAATTGGCACTCTCAGGATTTCAAACGGCAAATTGCGGATTATTTTGGAGAAGACATTTTGGAGCGTATTGGCATGGACTTTAACAGCCTGTCGAATCCCATGAATATTTTAGAAAGTGATCTGAAATACAAAAAGATAAATTACAATAATCATCCGATTGATCGTTGGTGTCTGATGAATACCGCTATTAAGACCAATAATATCGGGCAGATCATGCCGATCAAGAAATATGGGCAAAGTAAAAATAGAATTGATGGGACACTGGGATTTATTATTGGTGAGGCGACATATTGGCGATATAAGACCGAATATAACGCATTACAGGAAGCAGGGTGAGCTGGTGTTTAATTATTTAAAGCAAGTATTTGCGAATTATCAGAATAAAAAAACATATACACGACTTGTCTCACTGCTCAATGATGGGACGGCGTTATTTTCTGCCTTTGGGCAGGATGTGTATATGAGTGATCATGTCAATAACTGTATTGATCGGATTGCAACGGAAATTAGTAAGATGAGTGTGCTGTCCGTCGTAGATGGCGCCAACAGTGTAAAGCGGCAAAATGATGAGATCACACGGTTATTTAAATTCAAGCCGAATCCCTTACAAACAACAAAAGATTTTTTGGCATGTTGCGCTTGGCTGCGGCTTAAAGATTGTAACTGCTTTATTTATCCGCAATATAATGTGATGACAGATAGCCAAGGGAATCCATTCCGCTTTTATACCGCTTTTTGGCCATTGGCCCCTACTCGTATCGAGATTGGTGTAGATGATAGCGGAAGTATATGGGAAATTCATTTCTATTGGCGTGATGGGTCAGACGATAGCGTACCCTATGCAGATATTGCTCATCTTCGGTGGCGCCGCGGGAAAAATACAATTATTGGCGGTGGCAATGATTTTGGCATGCCGGATGTACGGGAATTGTCGGCATCCATTACTGCTTTGGGACAAATATTGGATACGGTACCGAAGGCATTGCAATCCAGCCTAAAAATTAATGGGATCTACCATGCGAAAACTGTTATTGGAATAGATGCATTAAACCAGGCAAGACAAAATTTTGAAGATCACATCAGTAGCAGTCATACCGGTATTGTGGCAACTGATTTGCCGGGAGAGTTTATGCCCGTTACAATGAGCCAGCCACACATTGATGATACAGTTATGATGTTTTTGAAATCTATTGTGCGAGAGCGGTATGGTATTTCAGAAGCGATGATGACCGGTGATTACACCGCAGATCAGCATAGCGCTTTTTATCAAACATGTCTGGAAGATTTTGCTACAGAATTTGAACAGGCCATGTCCGCTTGCTTATTCACTCAACGGGAACAGGATGTGGGGCATCATTTACGGTGCTATCTCAGTCGGACCGAATTTATGAATACGCGGGAGTGTAAAATAGTTTGTGTAAATCGGTATTGCATGAATCTACTTTATGCCCCATA
>NZ_JAQDBC010000061.1:0-6514 GCF_027681725.1 Caecibacter sp. AF58-12pH5A
AAACTATAAGTGCAGCGGATAGGAGCGACCTATTCACTACAAGTTTATGGTACTAGTGGTCGCGAAGCGATCGATAGAGGCTGATTCGACAAAACGATTACTCCAATCCAATTCATGAAGCAATAGCTTTCTCCAAGTGCCTTCCCTGGGACGGAAGGCGTATGGTGCCCGTGCGCACCATACGCCGTAGGTGACGGAAGCGTAGTATGCCTGTGTGCACACTACGCCGTTACTACTCAAGACTTGAATGAAATCAAGTTTTGAGCCAACCGGTAGCCCTAACGCGGATAGGCTGTAGCGCCGCGAAGCGATCGATAGAGGCTGATTCCACAAACCGTATTTCTCAAATCCGAATTCATGAAGCAACAGCTTTCTCCAAGTGCCTTCCCTGGGAGGGAAGGTGTCGCCGTAGGTGACGGAAGAGTCGAAACTGGTAGCCCTAACGCGGATAGGCTGTAGCGCAGCGAAGCGGTCGATAGAGGTTGCATCCACAAAACCACATCAGGCCGCGAGTACTCTCGCTGAGCGGGGAAAGCAGTAGCACAGCGGCGCGGCTTATGGTATAATATCAAAGAAACAAACTTACACTACGCATTTTATGAGGTGATTACATTGACAAAACCAATTATCGTAACAGGACACAAGAGCCCTGATACGGACTCCATTTGCTCATCCATCGCCCTGGCTCGTTTGAAACAGCTCCAGGGTATTGACGCTATCCCTGGCCGGGCTGGCGAACCGAATAAAGAAACAGCCTTCGCCCTGAACTACTTCCACGTAGAACCGCAGCAGCTCATTAAGGACTTCTACGTCAAAGTTGGCGAAGTAACCCATACAGACGTAGAACCGCTGAAAGTCAGCGCCAGCCTTAAAGACGCTGCCCAGTGGTTTGCTACGCATCCGGCTTCCATTGCTCCTGTTGCCGAAAACGGTGCCTTCCGAGGCGTCATCGACCGCACGGCCCTGGCCGAAGAATTCATCAAAACCGTAACCGGTCAGGAACTGAGCATGGTCAAAGATCTCATGCACGATCCGGACGTCTTCTTCAGCACGAGCGACCGCGCCTGCGATCTCCCGGAAGAAGGACAGGTAGTCGTCGTTGACGACGGCAAATACGTAGGCATGACCTGCGCAGCCTGTGCAGCCGGCGTAGAAAAACAGAAAGTATTCCTCGTCGACCACAACGAAAAGAAACAGATCATCGACGGCATTGACGACGCAGAAATCATCGGCGTTGTCGACCATCACCGCATTGGCGGCACCTTGGCTACAGATGGCCCGATCTTCATCCTTTTCCGTCCCGTTGGCTGTTCCGCAACGATCGTTACGGGCCTCTACAAACAGGCAGGCGTAGCAATTCCTAAGGAAATTGCCGGCCTCCTCTTGTCGGCCGTTATTTCCGACACCGTTCTGTTCCGCAGCCCGACGTGCACCGAAGAAGACAAGGCCGCAGCTCATGAACTGGCTGCCATCGCCGGTGTCGACATTGAAAAATATGGCATGGAACTCCTCAAAGCCGGTGCCAACGTTTCCGACCTCACGCCGGAACAGATCACCAAAAACGACATGAAGGAATTCTCTGACGGCAACATCACCTTCACTATCGCTCAGGTACAGGTCATGGACGTATCGGACCTCCTGGCTCAGAAGGACGTCCTCGTCAACGCCCTGGAAAAATTGCGCGCAGCCAACAACTACGCCGCTTCCTTCCTCATGATCACGAGCATCATCGACGAAGCGACGAACCTCATCTTCGCCGGCAACCTCGACGAAGTCGTCGGCAAAGCCTTTGGCAAAGACGTATTGGATAAAGAAGTCTACCTGCCCGGCGTCATGAGCCGTAAGAAACAGGTCGTACCGCCCATCCTGTCGGCGCTGAAATAAGTAAGACCCAATTGTACTGATTCGAAGTGCCCTCATTGAACGATGAGGGCATTTTCTTTGAAGGAGGATACATTGATTTGAATCCCATTCTTAGCACCCTCAACGACCAGCAGCGTAAGGCCGTAGAACACACGGAAGGCCCCTTGCTCATTACAGCCGGCGCCGGCTCGGGCAAGACTAAGGTCCTTACGAGCCGCATTGCTTATCTCCTCGAAAAAGGCGTCGCTCCCTACCATATCCTGGCCATTACCTTTACCAACAAGGCCGCCAAGGAAATGCGCGAACGTGTACAGAACCTCGTTGGCGCCGATGCCGAACGCATTTGGCTCAGCACCTTCCATTCCTTCTGCGCCAAGCTCCTGCGCTTTGAAATCGACGGCTTCGACGGCTACACGCGTAATTTTACCATTTACGACGCAGGCGACCAGCAGACCCTGGTCAAAGACTGCCTGAAGGAAATCAACCTGGACGACAAGCAGTTCCCGCCGCGCTCTGTCCTGGCTACCATTTCATCGGCCAAGAACGCCCTCATGACGGCCAAGGAATTTGCCTCCCGGGCCGGCGATTTCTACGAACAGAAGGTCTCCGACGTGTACACGCTCTATGAAAAGAAGCTCCACGACAACAACGCCATGGACTTCGACGACCTCCTCTTCATGGCCGTGCGCCTCTTGCAGGACAACGCAGACGTACGCGAAAAATACCAGAGCCGTTTTCAGTATATCCTCGTCGACGAATATCAGGATACGAACCGCGCCCAGTACCTCTTGACGCACATCCTGGCTGCGCGCTGGCAGAATATTTGCGTCGTCGGCGATGCAGACCAGAGCATTTACGCCTGGCGCGGTGCCGATATTAGCAACATCATCGACTTCCAAAAGGACTATCCCCAGGCGACGACGATCAAGCTGGAACAGAACTACCGTTCGACGAAAACCATTCTCAATGCGGCCAACGCCGTCATCGATAACAACACGAGCCGTCCCCAGAAAAATCTTTGGACAGAAAACCCGACAGGCCACAAGATCATCCATTATCACGCCCAGACGGAACATGACGAAGCCGACTACATTGCCGGCGTCATCTACAACCGTCACGGCATCGAAAAAGAGCCCTACGGTGACATGGCCATCCTTTTCCGTACGAACTCCCAGTCCCGTGTCCTCGAAGAACAGCTCATGCGCTACGGCATTCCCTATACCATGGTTGGCGGCACGAAGTTCTACGACCGCAAGGAAATCAAGGATATCATCGCCTACCTGCGCCTCCTGTACAATCCCGAAGACAGCCTGAGCCTCATGCGTATCATCAACGTACCGAAGCGCGGCCTTGGCGCGACGAGCATTGAACACCTCATGGACTACGCCGAAGAAGAAGGCATTTCCCTCTTTGAAGCCCTTTCGTCGACAGAAGAAATCCCTGTGAGCAAACGGGCCAAGGCAGCACTGGAAAACTTTTCTGTTACTATCTTCGACCTCTTGGGCCACGCCGAAGAATGGGACGTCCTGCACCTCATGGAAGAGGTCATTAAGCAGACCGGCTACGGTGCCATGCTCGACGCCGAAGCGGCCCACGATCCGCAAGGCGAAAGCCGCAAGGAAAACGTAGGCGAATTCCTTTCCGTTGCCAAGGACTACGTCGATGGCCATCCCGAAGGCAATCTCCAGGACTTCCTGGAAACGGTAGCCCTCGTGAGCGACGTCGACGAATTCGAAAGCAGCGAATCGAAGGTCACCCTCATGACGCTCCACGCCGCAAAGGGACTGGAATTTCCCGTCGTCTTCCTGGCCGGCCTGGACGAAGGCCTTTTCCCGCACAGCCGGACCCTCATGGACGACAGCCAGATCGAAGAAGAACGGCGCCTGGCCTACGTGGGCATTACGCGGGCCGAACGGCAGCTCTACGTGACCAATGCGTCGACGCGTGCCATGTACGGCCGCGTTTCAGCGTACTTGCCCAGCCGTTTCCTCGATGAAATCCCGGAAGGCCTCATGGAAGAATACCACCGCCGGGCGACGACACCGGTCCGCCAGACCAGCGATGTACCGGGCCGTCAGCGCGTATCCGTCCTGGCCACCAAGCCCGTAGCAACGAACCTGCCCAAGCAGCACGCCGTCGACAGTACGTGGCAAGTAGGCGACAGCGTCCGCCACAAGGTCTGGGGCACAGGCCGCGTCCTCGCCGTCATCGGCGAAGGGCAAAATATGCAGCTCAAGCTGGAATTTCCGACCAAGGGCATCCGCCAGGTCGTCGTCAAATTCGCACCCATCGAAAAAATCTGAGAAGGGGAGTAGAAAACCATGTCGCAAACTGAAGACCTGCACAAACGCTTACAGGAACTGCGCGAAACCATCAATACCCTGAGCTATCAGTATTACACGCTCGACAAACCGACCATGAGCGACTACGAATACGATATGATGTACAGGGAACTGGAAAACATAGAAAAAGAACATCCCGAATGGATTACGCCTGACTCGCCGACCCAGCGCGTAGGCTCCAAGATTTCCGGCGGCTTTGCCAAGTACACCCACGACCGGCCTATGCTGAGCATGGGCGACGTCTTTAACGACCAGGAGCTGCGCGAATTCGACCAGCGCGTCCGCGATGACCTCGATGGCGAAGACCTGGAATACGTAGTGGAACTGAAAATCGACGGCCTGGCAGTCAACCTCATTTACGAACAGGGCCAGTTCATCCGCGGTGTCACCCGTGGCGACGGCGTCACCGGCGAAGACGTGACCAATAATGTCCGCACGATCCGTACCATTCCCTTACGCATCGACAGCGACTCGCCGCACATGGAAATCCGCGGCGAAGTCTACATGCCCATTCCGGCCTTTGAACAGCTCAACAGCCAGCGCCGCGACGACGAACTGGAACCCTTTGCCAATCCCCGCAACGCCGCTGCCGGCTCGCTGCGCCAGCTCGACCCGCAGATTACAGCCCAGCGCAAGCTCGCCTTCTTTGCCTACGCCATCGGCGGCACTGTCGGCATCGATATTCCCAGCCAGGAAGCGCTCCTGCAGGATCTGAAGGCCTTCCATTTCCAGGTCAACCCGGAATACAGGAAATTCACGAACATCGAAGACGTCATTACCTTCATCCACAGCTGGGATGACCGCCGCGACACCTTGGGCTACGCCACAGACGGCATGGTCGTCAAGGTCAACTCCTTCGCCCAGCAGGCCCGTCTCGGCAATACCGTAAAGATTCCCCGTTGGGCCATTGCCTACAAATTCCCGCCGGAACAGGCTAAGACCAAGGTACTGGGTATCTCCGTCAGCCTCGGCCGTACAGGTGTCCTCACACCGGCTGCGGACCTGAAACCGGTCCGTCTGGCCGGCACGACAGTGAAACGGGCAACCCTCCACAACGAAGACTACATCCGCGACAAAGACATCCGCGTCGGCGACACCGTCGTCATCCAGAAAGCAGGGGAAATCATCCCGGAAGTCGTCCGCGCCCTGCCGGAACTGCGCACAGGAGGTGAAGAAGTCTTTGCCATGCCTGCGACCTGCCCGAGCTGTGGCGGCCCCGTCGTCCGCAGAGAAGGGGAAGCAGCCACGCGCTGCATCAACCCGGATTGCCCGGGCGTCCTCCTCGAACGGGTAGCCCACTTCGTCTCCCGCAACGCCATGAACATCGACGGCCTGGGTGACGCCATCGTCAGCCAGCTCCTGGACCACGAACTCATCCACACCGTAGCCGACATTTACGGCCTGAAAAAAGAAGACCTCGTCGGCCTCGACGGCTTCGGCGAAAAATCAGCTGACAACCTCCTCAAAGCCATCGAAGCCAGCAAAAGCGTAGGCCTCGCCCGCGTCCTCTTCGCCCTGGGCATCCGCTTCGTCGGCGCCAAAGCCGGCCGCATCCTGGCCGAATGCTTCGGCACCATCGACGCCATCATGAACGCCAAAGCCGACGAACTCACCGTCATCGACGAAATCGGCCCGCGCATCGCCGAAAGCGTCGTCCAATACTTCCAGGACGAAAAACACCGCGCCCTAGTAGAAACCCTGCGCCAATACGGCGTCGACATGACAGCCGAAAAACGCACCCTAATTAACGCCTCCTTCGACGGAGAAATCGTAGTCCTCACAGGCAAACTCCAAACCATGACCAGACAAGAAGCCCAAGAAGCAGTAGAACAACGAGGCGGCAAATGCACAAACTCCGTCACCAAGAAAACCACACTAGTAGTAGTAGGCGCCGACCCAGGCAGCAAATACGAAAAAGCCCAACAACTAGGCACCCACATCATCACAGAAGAAGAATTTAAAGAATGGCTAAAATAGCTTTCCCCGCAAAGCGGGGAGAGTCCGCGCGGCTCGGCCGCGGGGGAGAGAGGGCCAATAAAAAATCAATCAGATAAATTCGGACCACAAAAAGGTACCATCTCTCCCCGACCATATCAGCACTATAGCTTACTAATCAACCGCTTAATTACAATGTTATAATACGCCTTTATCGACCGCTTCGCGCCCACTTTCCCCTCAGGGAAAGCAATTGCACCATAAACCTTAAAATAATATTGTATTAAAATATATGAAAGGTAGGCTTTCCCCGCAAAGCGGGGAGAGACCTGCTACCATAAGTCAAGGGGTCAACAATAATTTTTTAATTCTTT
>NZ_JAQDBC010000062.1:0-5959 GCF_027681725.1 Caecibacter sp. AF58-12pH5A
CGGCTCTTTCGAGCCAGTGATCCTCATTCGTTTTTATAGGGGCGTTATTTCACAGCCCCGTTCTTCGATTTCCATGCTTTCCCAAAATGCTGTCCCCGCGTGCTTTCCCTGAGGGGAAAGCACCCGTTGTTTTTACAACAGGGGATAGAGGCGAAACGGAGTAGCCCTAAAAGTGAATAGATACATGAGGCCGCAAGGGAGAGAGGCCATCCCAGTAGTCCAAAATGCTGTCCCAAAACAGCGAGGGAGAGAGGCCGCCCAAGTAGCCACAACAAAAAACCAGCCCGGCAATAAACCAGGCTGGCTATGATACACATTATTAATTTGCTTTGAGTCCGGCACGGTGGAGGGCCATGACGATCGGCGTTACGATGAGGCCTGATACAATGGCTTCCGGAATACCGTTGACGACGGTAATACCGGCCATGATGTTGATGACGTTCATAAAAGGAATACCTTGAGCTTCTGCATAAGGCACTCCGACGAGAGCTGTAAAGGAGCCGAGGAACAGGACGGTGTGGCAAATGGTCGTAGCAACGGCTGTCGTAGCCACACGGACAGGTTCACGCAGCTTTAAGTGTTTATAGAGTTCATAGGCAATAACACCAATGAGGATACGCGGCACAATACAGATAACAGCGTCAGCAACGACGTTGTACTGAACGGCAAAGAGCATGAGTGCGCTCGGTGCCTGCAAGGTACGGACAAACGAGAAAACACCAAACATAAAACCGACGATCATACCGACGCGGCGGCCGGCCGTAATGCTGCCGATAATCGTAGGAATATGAAGAATCGTTGCGTTCATGATAATCAAGGGAATGAAGCCATAGCCTGTCATACCCAGGAAAATCGTAATAGCCGACAATAAGGCGGCCACAACCAACTGACGTACACTCATAAAAGTATTTTGCTGATACGGTAATGCTTTTGCTTTATTCATTTGAAATTCCTCCGTTCTCACTCCCCTATGCGGGAATGCAAGTCGAACAACCCAGTATATCTGTGCTCTTTTCATCATGGAGGCAGTGGTTCAGCTCGCTACGATACCGACCAGCCCCGTCTGTCATGACGTTTTGGCACTGTGGATAGTGTAACACACTTGTCCTCTCGTGACAATACATTTTTCAACTTTTGTGAAAAAAATAACGTATCGTTCCCTATGCCGTTTGTGCATATATCGCAAAACAGGCTGAAATAGAGATGACCAAAAAAATCCCTGCTGAGATAACTCCGCAGGGATTCGTGGTATCATGCAATTAAGCTTCAGCTTCAACCGGATAGATGCTGACTTTCCGGTTATATCGGCCAGCACGTTCAAAAGCAACTTTACCAGCAGCCAAAGCAAATAACGTGTCATCTTTGCCGATGCCTACGTTAGTGCCCGGATGGAAGTGAGTGCCGCGCTGGCGAACGATGATGTTGCCGGCTTTAACAATAACACCGTCATGGCATTTGACACCAAGACGTTTGGATTCACTGTCACGGCCGTTACGCGTGCTGCCTACACCTTTTTTATGAGCGAACAGCTGCAAATCAAAATTGAACATTTCGTTCACCTCCTGACGTTATGTGCCGAATGCGACGTATTCGCCGTATTGACGCACAATTTCCTGTAGACCCAGTACCATCGTATGAAGAATAACTTCAGCCTCCGGTACGGATTTCTTCACATGTACGGATAAAAATCCATCATCCTGCCCATACGTGATGCTTTCCTCGCCTGCATATTCCAGCAGACCCAAAAGCGCTGTCTGTGCCAGTACAGAGACGGCAGCACAAACAATATCACTACCGCTTTCATCGTAGTCCGCATGACCACGAATCTGAAAGCCGCTGAGCCGGTTGTTTTTATCATACTGTAAGGTAATGGTAATCATTAGCCTTCGATTTTTTCGATGACAACCTTAGTGAAAGGCTGACGATGGCCCTGACGACGACGGTAATCGGACTTAGCTTTGTATTTGAACACGAGAATCTTCTTTTCCTTGCCCTGTTCGAGTACTTTGCCAGTAACCTTAGCACCTTCAACAACAGGAGAACCAACTTTAACATCCCCGTCATTTACAACTGCCAATACCTGATCGAATACTACTTCGGAATCAACATCGTTAGTGAGTTTTTCAACAAAGATTTTGTCGCCTTCCTGAACACGATACTGTTTTCCGCCCGTTTTGATAATAGCGTACATAGTGACACCTCCTCATCAATATACTCGCTGAATACGGCGCCTTGCGGACTTAAATGCCTCTTCATGCGGCTTATCTTCATAGCCACTTGTGCATGCTACGACTTTTACATTATAAGCCACCAGACACGACCTGTCAAGGAAAAGATTTCAAAGAAGGCCGGTTCGAAATGAACAGGCAATTTTTCAACATTTCCCCAATATAGTCAGGTTATCTTTGTCAATCAAAAACAAGAAAGCGCCCCTGTTATTCGTCATAGCCCACAATCCGTGGCCATGATTTCGGCGTATATGCAGGCGAATAGATGCTTATTGTTGCTTCACAAAAAGACATGCACCAAGAAGGCTTGTCAATAGGACAACGGTCCAACCCAAAGCCAAAAGCGTCTTATAGGAAATCCGATATTTCAGACCGTCGCTTTCCATTGTTTCTTTTTCCCATTTTACACCATGGCCAAAGAGGATCATACCTATTCCCATAAAACCACAGCCGCAGAGTAACGTAAAGATAGATTGAATGCGTTCCCACATGGCACCATACATAATCAAGGAGCCAGCCAATACGGAGAAATAGGCACTTATTTTGCATTTTCGTTCTATATCATTGAACCCTTTATTTTCTTTCAGCACTCTTATTCCAAGGCCAAAAAGGAAAATCACCATGGCAATGCCTGCAGCTACGAGTTTCCACACCGCTACCGCACCGGCCTGATTTGACAGAAAAAGCCTTACGTACTCCATGGCACTCATCTCCTTCGTCAGGACGTTCTAACAGGCAAGTAATGTCCGGCCATCTTTATTCTACGATTCTCATTATGACCGGCTGCTCAATATCTTGAATGGCACATAGTTCACTCTGTCCCTTTATCCGGGTTTCTTTGTTGCGCATACGCTTAATACCTTGCTCCAAATAAACGTTCCACTGGCGTTTTATAATAATAGCTTAGACTGAAATCATACTCATCAGTTACCTTAATAACACAAGCATACGTATCGTTTTCCAATACAGTTACATAACGTGTATCCTCTATGGTACTTTCAACCCGTTTGTGTTTTACCTGAAATCCCATTTCTTCAAGGCATTCTATAATCTTAGCTTCCTTCACTGGATTCTCACTTTTGTAAATAAGCCGCAAAGAATGTATGCCGCCTCTGTCTGAGGCTAAAGTCCGTTCTTGCTTATAGTCAGCAGGCAGGTCCATCTGAGTTGCCTGTGTCACTAACATTCTATCGATTTCTTTTCCATCCGGATCGAAGATAAACGAAGCAATATCACCCACCCGCATCATAAGTGCAGCAAAGCTTATAAGTATAAGTATGCCAAGGCGAACTCTATCGATGGATTTCCTCATGCTATCCTCCCCTTGAAAATGCATGCCATCAGTAATCTCCTGCCATTTTTTTGCTTTGTCTTATCTCCTTCCGGCAGCAAGTCTTGTGCCCAACTACAGCATCGCATAGGACACTGTTATCCTCTTTATCTCACAACTCCCGATTGCAAGAAAAACGGCTGGTCTTGCCAATCCGTTTCATGGATACAGGCTATAGTCCAGGCAAAAGACCTGTCAAAAATGTAGCTATCTTTAGGCAGGAACGATCTATTTTCGCATAAGTCAGTAAAATTCATGGCTAGACACACCTGCTTAGTAAATTTCCAATAATCAGGAATCCATATCCTCTCGCACAAATGGATATCCCAAAACCCAAAAACTTCCTTTAGGATGTCCACATAAGTCAGGATTTCAGGCCAACGAATCTGATGAGATATTTTCAGGCATTCCCAGATGTATCCTATATAGCACCAGCCATCAGAAAATAGCTTCAAATGGCTAATCGCCTTGTAAGCTTCCATATCAACAAGCGTAGCAATATACCAGTCCCTGCATTTCTCAGACATGAAATCATCGAAACGCATAGATTGCCTCCATCCTTCAAGGATTTCCCATAATATATATGCTGCTCACAGCCTCCGCTTCCGTCATTTGATTGTATTGTATCACAAGGAACCAGGACAAACCCATCGTAATTTCCGATACTTACAGCATTTTTTTTGTAACAGGAAAAGAAAAAAAGTATTAGTCCAAATTTTGTGGTGTGGTTACCCCTAGTCCAAATTTTGTGGTCTCTTTTTCTAGTCCATTTTATGTGGTCATCCTAGTCACACTTTGTGGTTTCACTGTTTACACTTTGTGGTCCCGTCCCTTGCAATAAAAAAGCTCCTCCTTAGAATGAAAGTATCACCCATCCATTTCTAAGAAGGAGGAAAGACTATATGTCTCTAGATCAGTTTATCACAAATATGTTGAACATCAAATCCTAACAAATTCAAGAATCATTTACCCTCAGCGAATCGAAATCACATACCTAAGGAGATGGTTCTCCGTATTTTCGACAGGCATGTATGTATTGCACGCTAACTCTTACCTGAAATCCGTGAAGAACCAACAGAAAAGCCATTAACCATCATTAAACAGCTAAGGGCAAATGTGTTACCATTTACGCATCCAATGGCTGCATCAGTTCGTCATTACGCAGTAGTTGCAGCAACTGCTCTTTGTCCTCCGGCGTCGTGACGCGATACTCCTGTTCGGCGTACCACAAGGCGTCCCTTTCGTCTACTATCTCCGGTGCTGATGCCATAATGTACGGATTTTTCATGGCATACGCCTGAATCGCCTCACGCTCTGCCATGAGCACGCCCATATCCAAAAAAGCATTGATTACGCTGCAGGTATACTGTTTCGTGTCTTCCAGTCGGTGAAACTCATCATCTGATGCGACCAAAATATCCTCTGCCGTCAGAACTCGTTTCCAATTCGTCTTCAATCCCCCAGCTGCTATCTCCTCGAGCCAACCCGCCGGTAATGCCAAAAACATACTCATTCACTCCTTCCCATCGCACGCGAAATAATTATAGTTTTATTATATCACATTGATAAGTTTTAGAGAACAAAAATCCAGTCGAAAACTTGGCTGATAGGCGCGTGAGATGAATTAGTTTTAAGTATAAAGCAACATAGCCCTGCCTTAGCAGAATCATGCGTTCTGCTAAGGCAGGGCTATCTCTTTTTCCGTCCCCTTAAGGGGCGCAATACGCCTGTGTGCGTATTGCGGTTCGTGCGGCCGCAAAAGGCCGCATGAAGGGGGACAATGTTTAGAAACAGGACATCAAGGCGGTGCTGGAGGACGCCGACTTCTTTGTTTCCGTCCCCTTACGGGGCTAATGTTTAGAAACGCGAATGCATTTTCGTAAAATACTCACTTGAAAAAGATAGTGAGTTTCCGTCCCCTTACGGGGCTAATGTTTAGAAACAAATGGTTAAGATGGTAGGCATTGGTTTACAGTGCGATGCCGAGTTTCCGTCCCCTTGCGGGGCTAATGTTTAGAAACAAAGGGTCAGAGAAATAGGCAAATCATAAAGGCCTTTAGGTTGTGTTTCCGTCCCCTTACGGGGCTAATGTTTAGAAACCCTATCTCCCGGAACCCGCATTCTTATGCGGCTCAAATGGGCATTATCGGCGCAGATGGAAAATGCTGTCATGACAGCGCTTTAATTTGTTAAGAAAATGCTCACGAGGCCAGTGTTTATGCAGGCCGGCGCTGTTTTAACATTTTCGGGCATGCCACTACGTATAGTATACAGGGTATCACGTTTTTCGGCAAGATTATCACGTCAAAAAACAGATGGTCAGCGCATTTTTTATAAAATAATATAATGGGCCCCTTGTCAAGACCACGTTCTAAAATTTTAAGAGTGGCAGTAAGCAGAA
>NZ_JAQDBC010000063.1:0-3707 GCF_027681725.1 Caecibacter sp. AF58-12pH5A
TCCGGAAACGGTTGCCATTAATCAACAAGCCGTCGTATCAGCTGATTATGGCAACGTTGAAGAAAAATAGTCTAAAGACTTACGTCATTGACGACAGCCAGTATCTTATGGCGTTCGGATTATTCCAACGAGCGAAAGAACTTGGCTATCAGAAGTTTACCGATTGCGCGTTAAATTTCTACAATCTCGTATCGTCGGTTATCAACGATACATCGGATGATACGATCGTTTATTTCCTGCATCATACGGAACGTGCCGAAGACGGCCATATCAAGGCGAAAACGTCCGGGAAAATGCTCGACAATCAGTTAACGCTCGAAGGATTGTTTTCCATCGTCCTATTATGTGAAACAGACGGTAAGGAACATTATTTCTTGACTCAATCGGACGGTATGACAACGGTTAAATCACCGATGGACATGTTCCCGCTGAAAATTGAAAATGACCTGAAATTAGTCAACACAACTATCCGTAAATACTACGGATTCACGAAGGAGGATAAAAATAATGAAACAGATTAATTGGAAAGACATCGACGAAGCGAAAGATTACGCCTATCCCGGCGCCGGCGGCTATGTGTGCCGTATTGTGAAAGTCGAAGACAAACCAGACCGGGAATACCTGCTCGTTGAAATGGATATCAGCGAAGGGGAATTCAAGGGATTTGCTGAGACCGTTGAAGCATCGACGGGCAACGACTGGAGCTATATCCGTTTATACCGTAGCTATAAGGAAAAAGCGCGCCGTATGTTCGCCGCGTTCCTGGGAACGCTCGAACGGTCGAATCCGGGCAGATTCACGAAAAACGGATTTGACGGCGATGAACAGAAGATGGTCGGTTTAACTATCGGCGTCGTATTGGGGCAGGAAGAGTACGAAAAAAAAGACGGCGACATCGGTTTACGTACCGTCGTGAAGAAAATCACGACGCCCGAAAAAATCCGTAAAGGCGATTTTACTGTACCGGAACTGAAGAAACTGGTCGTTAACCAGCAGACAACACCAGAATCTACGGTAAATGATGCCGACTTACCGTTTTAGGCTCACGCTAGATGATGTGTTACCAGTTCTAACGAACGTAAAGCGTAAAGCTGATGGATCAGCGGTCGCCGCCTGCCCGATATGTGAGGCGGGCGACAGCCGCGGTCATCATCTCTATTTAAGCGATAATGGTGATAAACTGCTGGTATATTGCCAGAAATGCAACGCGCATTTTACGGACCTGCTGCCGAAATTCGAGAAACTCGGCGCGCGGCACGATGAACCGAAGCCAACGGAACGGACCGTCATCGAAGAGACGTCATACGAGTATCGAAGTCCCACGGGCGAAACGGAATACTACAAACTACGTCGGAAATTTTCAGACGGCAGTAAAACGTTCGTGTTTGCCTACCGGGACGAAAACGAAAAGGTAATTACGAAAAAACCAGATAATTGCGATAATCTGTACAACCTGGATAAAATGCAAGTCGCTGATGCAGATACGATGTTATACATCGTTGAAGGCGAAAAGTGCGCCGATGCCATGACACGGCACGGATTTTTAGCCACGACGGCCAACACGGGCGCACAGAAACAGGTCAAGTTATCCGAAACGGATAAGACGATGTTACAGAAGTTTAAGAACATCATTCTGATACCGGATAACGATGAAAAAGGCGCCGATTATGCCGGTGCATGGCCTGTTAACGTGCAGGTACTACCAATGACAAGCATTTGGCCTAAGTGCCCTAAAAAGGGCGATATAGCCGATTTTTTCCAGTACGGCGGAACGGCAGACAAGATACGGCAGTATAAACCGTTAGAGCCGAAAAAACTCGATGCCTACAGCATCATATCGAAACAGACGTTAGAGCAGCTATATTCCATACGGGACCCGTACGACCGGGAGCAGATGTACAACACATTACAGCTCAGGGCGAAAGAGTTACGGGCAACACAGGAATTTAAGCATTGCTGGAAAGCATTTCTACAGAAGAAAGCCGCTGAAGGTATCTTTTCGGAAAACAGTACCCAGTTTCCACCGGGTATCGGTATCACGTTTAAATCCGGCGAATGGGTAGCCAATGAGACGGGTATTTATAAATCCGTTGAGGATGCCAACGGGAAGACGCGGCGCGATACAGCATCGCCGATACCTATCCTGCCGGTCGCCGTCTATCGGAATTACGAAGACAATACGGAAAAGGTCAAGCTGGCGTTTTATAAGGACGGCAACTGGAACCATATCACGGTCCCACGGTCTATTATCGCTAGTACGCCTAAAATCGTTAATCTAGCGGATTATGGTATCCCGGTAAACTCGAATAACGCGAAATACCTGGTGCAGTACATCGCCGATATCATGGCACTCAATCCGGATAAACTCATTCCGATTAAATCATCAGGTCATATGGGATGGGTCGAGAAGAAATTTTTACCGTATGACACAGAATACGCGCTCGATTGCGAAACGCAATTCCGAAGCATCGTCTCTGCTATCCACAGCGAGGGCGATTTAGATGCTTGGATACTCTACATGGACCGGCTACGGGAGAATACAGCGTTCAGGCTGACACTCGATGCCGCGTTTTCCAGTCCGCTTGTTGAAATCGTCGGTGCGCTGCCGTATGTGTATCACCTGTTCGGCGGCACGGGGTCCGGTAAAACCGTTGCGCTCATGTGTGCAGCGAGCATCTACGGCAACCCGGCTATTGGCGCACTGGTCCGGACGCTGAACTCGACGATAAATGCGATGATCACGACGGCGTACGTACTGCACAATATCCCGTTTTATGGGGACGAATTGCAGACGATTAAAAACCGGGAAGGGAATTACGACACACTGCTGATGCAGGTAACAGAAGGTGTTAACCGTGGCCGTATGACATCGGGTACAGAGGTGCAAAAACGGATGGACTGGCGGAACGTGTTCATGTTTACTGGTGAAGAGCCGGCGACAAATCCGGGAAGTGGTGGCGGCGTATACAACCGCGTCATTGAGGCGGAATGTACAGAGCCGATCGTAAAAAATGGCGGCGACGTCGTCGATTTTATCCGGAACAACTACGGGTATGCCGGACGGAAATACATCGAAAACCTGCCGGACGCTGCCGAAATCAAGAAGCTATACCGGCAGTATACACAACAGCTGCTGGACCGGTTCGACACAACGGAAAAACAGGCTATCAGTATGGGATTAATCCTGACAGCGGATGCCATTGCCAATCGGATATTCTGGCCGAATACATTCGACATCAGCCTGGACGATATCGGCACGTACCTAAAACGGATTAAAGAGGTCGATGCGGCCGAACGTGCCTACAGCAAAATCATCGACTGCATAAATGAAAATATTAACCGGTTCGACGAACCGGATGAGAATCCGGGTGCCGTGTGGGGAACGATTAAAAACGGATATGCACTGTTTAATAAATCCGTTTTGGAAAGAGAGCTGAACAATATGGGATTTAATTTTAATGCGATCAAGCGGAAATGGCTGGCCAATGGATACATTGAACCGAATAGTCAGGGACGTATTCCGCATAACACTAGCGTAAACGGAGAGAAGGGAAGTTATATCAAAATATTAATTGACAATATCAAAGAGCTATAAACGTTAGATTGTTAGATTTTGGTTAGATGTGAAAACCCGCATGGTTGAGCGGTTTATAAGTACATATCTAACAAACTAACATATCTAACAATAAATATATATATATATATAC
>NZ_JAQDBC010000063.1:3717-5836 GCF_027681725.1 Caecibacter sp. AF58-12pH5A
ATATATATATATATACGGGAATTGAAAAAATAAATATTTTTATATTTATATATGTACACACTCTGCAAAATTACGTTAGATTGTTAGACATGGCTCAACCATGCGGTTTATCGGCATTTTTTGGTTAGTTTTTAGGTTAGCAAATCTTACAAATGGGGGGTGATTTTATGGAATTACGACTGTATCAGCAAGAGCTGGTCAATAATATCAAAAAATCCATGCTGAACGGTCATCGGCATATCGTTGCCGTGTTAGGATGCGGCGGCGGCAAATCAGTTATCCAGGCGGCGATAGCGAAATCAGCGACGGATAAGGGAAACCGCGTATTATTTCTTGTGCATCGTAAAGAGCTATGCGAACAGATAGAACGTACGTTTCGAGATATGGGCGTCAATTTAACTCTCTGTCATATCGGTATGGTACAGACGGTCACACGGCGATTAGCGCAGATAGAAGCACCGGCAGTTATCTTACAGGATGAAGCACACCATGCGTTGTCGCCGACGTATCGACGGATTTACGACCATTTCAGCGACGCGTACCTGTTGGGATTCACGGCAACGCCGCAACGGATGAACGAAGGCGGTTTAGGTGCCGTTTTCGACGACCTGATAACGTCCGTCTCGACGGCATGGCTCATCGAACATCATTATCTGGCGCCGTATCACTACTACGGCGTAACGTTAGCCGATACATCACAGTTACACACGAAACACGGCGATTTTGATAAAGCTGAGGTCGAAGAGCTGATGAGCAAGCACGTTATCTACGGCAACACGGTAAAGAACTGGAAGAAATACGCGGACGGTAAGCAGACTATCGTCTATTGCGCGTCCATCGTTGCCAGTAAGGCGACGGCGGACGAATTCCGGCTCGCCGGAGTGAACGCGATACATCTCGATGGAGCGACGCCGAAACACGAACGCGAACGAGCCGTTCAGGCATTCCGGGACGGTACCGTTACCGTTATCTGCAACTTGGATCTGTTCGGCGAAGGGTTCGACGTGCCGGATTGCGAGGCGGTCGTATTGCTCAGACCGACGAAATCGCTGGCACTCCATATCCAGCAGTCTATGAGATCCATGCGATATAAGCCGAATAAAGAGGCTATCATCATGGACCACGTAGGGAATTTCATGCGTCATGGTTTACCGGACGATGAACGGACCTGGACGCTGAAATCGAAGAGAAAGAAGACGAAAAACAAAATAAACGTTAAACGCTGCCCGAATTGCTTTATGGTCGTGCCCGCATCAGCGAAGATATGCCCGACGTGCGGGATGGAATTAACACGCGAAACGGAAACGAATCCGGCGAAAACGCTTGATATCATCCTGACGGAAATCTCACGGCTGCCGTACGACGATTACCTGAAATGCAAGACCTGGGACCAGCTGGAATTATTTCGTAAGGCGAAAAAATATAAATTCGCATGGTCCTTGCATAAGGCGCTCGAAATCGGGATAGATATCCCGGATAAATATAATTACATGCTCTATAGAATGGGGATGAGGCGATGACGGAAACGGATATCATGCATCAGATTATGCTCGATGTATCAGCGGCCGGTAATCTGATTTTCCGCGGCAACGTCGGAAAAGTAAAATTGCGAGATGGGAGATGGTTCGATACGGGCCTACCGAAGGGCTTCAGTGATCTGTTCGGAGCCGATAAAGACGGACGATTATTTTTCATCGAGGTAAAAGTACCCGGCGGACGCGTGCGAGACGAACAGAAACGGTTTATTACAGCGATGCGGAAACGCGGATTAAAGGCAGGTATTGCACACGACAGCAAGGAGGCTTTAGAAATAATCAATGGACATTCGGAACGCATTTAAAGCGATTTTAAACGATATGGATACAAACGGACCGTTGAAGACGGATAAAGAGACACAGGACGCCTTAAAGGTAATCGTTGAAAGAGTCGAGTATTTCAGGGACGAGAATAACTGGCCGGTCGAAGAATATACGGACGATTTCAAGAAATATCATCCAGCAGATCATCAGCAATGGGTATGGCTGTTTATGCAAGCCGCATTTAAATCCCGTGAGCTGGCCGATACATTATGTATTTTACGAGGGATGGGGTGTGAGTTGGTGCCAGATCAAACGTATGG
>NZ_JAQDBC010000064.1:0-5141 GCF_027681725.1 Caecibacter sp. AF58-12pH5A
ATGTGAAAATGATCGGCAATGGCATAGACGGCACTTGTTTGTGCATCCTCGTCAGCATAGAAGGTTTGCAGTACATATTGCTCGTCACTGCTTAGTTTCTCCCATGCGGGCTGAAACCATGCCATGTACTCCAACGCCTGCCGGTAACGTTCCTTCAGGATGTCGATGTCTGCCAGACCGGAGATGATATGATCTTCTACGGCATGCGGGTTGCTGGAGTGCGGCATCCCATTGAAACCGGACGGATGCAGGCTGGTCATGGCAGCATATGCCTGCTTGATATCCTCGCTGGTATTTTCGATGATGAACTGCATGCTGTCGTAATCCCGGATGGCATCAATAGCACCGCTTCGTTTATTCAGATACTTCCAGATAACACTCATAGGCTGCCTCCTTGCAAGCTGGCCCGGACTGCATCAATCAGTGCAGCCTGGGTTTTGTTTTTTTCTTTCAATGATTTCATAATGGTTTCATCTATGGTTCCGGCAGTCAGAATGTGATGAATGACGACCGTATCCGTTTGTCCTTGCCGCCAGAGTCTGGCATTCGTTTGTTGGTATAATTCCAAGCTCCAGGTTAGTCCAAACCAGACGAGAGTGGATCCGCCTTGTTGCAGGTTTAGACCATGTCCGGCAGAGGCGGGGTGGAGAATAGCAACAGGAATAACACCAGCGTTCCAATCTGTTATATCTTGTGAAGTCTTGATTTCTCGTACCGTAAACCGTTGCTGGATTCGTAGCAGATCATGCTTGAACCAATACGCAATCAATACGGGTTTGCCATTGGCACCTTCAAGAATATCCTCCAGGGCATCGAGCTTTCGGTCATGAATGGGAATGATTCGTTTTTCCTCATCGTAGACGGCACCATTTGCCATCTGGCATAGCTTGTTTGATAAGGCAGCCGCGTTTACGGCATCAATTTCTTTCCCATCTAGTGAAAGCACAAGCTGGGAACACAAGGTATCATACATGTTTCGTTCCCGCTTCGAGAGTTGTACACTGATTTCATTTCGTACTAATGCTGGCATAGTCAGATACTCCTTGCTTTTCATGGAAATGGTGATGTCTGCGATACGCCGATAGATTTCTTCTTCCGCACCGGGTTTTGGTTTGTAAGAAAAGATCATCTGCTGATTCCGCTTATCCGGTTGGAAGAATTCACTCCGGTAGTGGGTGATAAAGCGACCAAGCCGCTGTCCCATATCCAACAGGCGAAACTCTGCCCAAAGATCCATCAGGCCGTTTGAAGAAGGTGTACCGGTTAGTCCTACGATTCGTTTTACCTTGGGACGAACTCTTAACAAGCTCCGAAACCGTTTTGCTTGATACGATTTAAAAGAGGAAAGCTCATCGATTACCAGCATATCGTAATGAAAGGGGATGCCGGAATCTTCTATCAACCAAGGCACATTCTCACGATTGATAATGTGGATATTGACCTGCTGCAAGAGTGCGGCTTTTCGTTCCGTAGCCGTACCAATAGCAACGGCATACGTTACATCATGCAGATGGTCCCATTTCTGGATTTCTGCTGGCCAAGTATCTCGTGCTACACGCAGGGGTGCAATCACTAATACGCGATGGACGTCAAAACTGTCATAGATTAATTGCTCTATGGCGGTTAAGGTAATGACGCTTTTTCCCAATCCCATATCCAGCAAAATGGCAGCCGTTGGATTTTTTAGGATGAAGTTTGTGGCATAGGTTTGATAATCATGAGGTTTGTATTGCATCCAGCATTCCTCCTAGTTGCGTACTATTGTCGATGCAGTATACCGGAAAACCAAGTGCTTCTAACTGGCGCTTCCGATGTACCTGTAGCGGACGCATTTTCTTTCCGGGTGCTTTAAGCTCCACAAAGGCAATGCGTCCATGGGGCAGCAGCACCAATCTATCCGGCATCCCGTCATATCCGGGGGAGACGAATTTGGGACAGATACCACCTTTATGTTTTACAGCATGTACAAGCTGCTGTTCGATTATTTTTTCTCGCATGATTTCCTCCGTCAGAGTGTTTAGTATCGACTTTTCATCAAGATGTGTGACACCCCCGACACCTGGTTACTATAACTTCCTATAGGGGTTAATTTTTAAGGGCCTATAGAGACTTTAGGGTAGGAGGTGTCGGAGGTGTCACGCTTTAGTTTAAAATGGCTTTTTCTGTCAGCCGTATTCCGCGAACAAACCGGCCTTGGCGATTTCTGAACCGTACGATTCCGGCTTGTTCAATGGCAGTATAAAAATCGGCAGAATTTCGCACATAATCACCGGTAACATTACAAAAGTTTCGATACGCAGTATAAAAATCACCGGATTTTTCCTGATAGGCTTTACCAAGCTCACAGCACTCATCCAGGAAATGGCCGAGCCAGTCGTTGTTTTCACGATACGAGCCGATGGCTTCCCGCACACAAGCTGGTGTGGTAAGCTGAAAAATTTTTTGAATGATCTTCTGTGCCCCTTCAATGATCCAAGTCAGGACATACTCGCCTGCATTTTTCAGCAGGTAGTCTGCATAATTTTTGATATCGTCGTTTCCTTCAATGCGAGCGTTAAAGGGTATCACAATGAGCCTGCGCCAGGTACCGGGATCGTTGGCACCGACGCGGGGGAGATGATTGGTATAGAGCACCAGGGTATGGCTGGGAATAAACTGGAAGGGATCTTTATATTTCTTTTCTGCAAAGACCGCATCCGTCGAGCATAGTTGCTTGATGATGGACGTGTTGAGCCGCATACCTTCATCAAGCTCGGCGGCAATAAGCAGCCGTTTTCCTTTAGCCTCGGCCATTTCCGGCTTTACATTCCTGCGGCAGCCGACAGTTAATGTATCTGCCGATATGTTGCCGCTATAGGTGCCAAGTACACGGGAGATAACATTCCAGAAGGTGGATTTCCCATTACGCCCTTCACCGTAAGCGATGATAAGGGCTTCTACATATACCTTTCCGATAGCAGCCAGCCCTACAATTTGTTGTACATACTCGATAAGTTCTTCATCTTTACAAAAGAAGGTATTGATGGCAGAAAGCCACAAGCCTTTTCCCGTATCACTGGGTGAAACCTCCGTTACCTTGGTGATTTTATCCGTTGCTGTTGGTGGATGTATGCCACATAATCCATCGGGCAGATAATATGTGCCTAGTGGGGTGTTCAGTAAGAATTCATTATTGTCGAGCTCTGTCGGCTTACATTGCAGCATGGGTTTTGCTGCCTGCAGGCAGGAGTTTAAATACTTGGTATCGCGACGTTTGATGACGAAGGTTTTATATTCCTTTGCAATCGCGTATTGGGTAAAGGCTGCCAGTTGTGTTACATCAAACAGCTTTTTTGCCTTAGCTGCACCCGAGCCGACTAATACATCAGAACCACCGGATTGCTTCAGCTTTTGCCAAGCAGCACGTTCTGCAGTTTCCGCTTCTTGTAGCTGCCTATCTGTTAATTCCTGCACCACAGCGAGAGCTTGTTCGTCGGATTCGTTCCAACATATCCCGTCATAATGTAAAAAGTCGGTAGCCGTTGTAAATTGGAGCGTATCGGCATATTCCCGAGCCAGTACTACGGCTTGACCGACATCGGAGTAGTCACCGGGCATTAAGACAAATTCATTTTTGAAATCCTGATTGTAATCCTCTGGTGGAATATAGCCATTCTGTTGTTGTACCTTACCGGCAAATCGTATGGCGCTTTGCCAGATGGTGTTTAATTCTTCCTTGGAAAGCGGGGGATTGCACTTTGCGGCTTCTGCTATAAATAATTGATGGGCTTCCTCCGTTGTGCCGAAGCGTTTCGTAAGTCGTCCGGCAAAATGGGAGAGGGTGCTGTTGCGTTTTCCTTCCGGTATCGTATCCGGCTCAGTATTTAAAAATTGATCAATGGTACGAGGGCCATCGTTCCAAAGTACCTCGGTGCTATCGGTGCCAAAGATAAACCGGGCCGCATCCAGTGCTTTATCATCAAACAGTGGAAACATTGACAGTATTTTTTTCTTACAAGCTACATAGGCATCCGGATCCGTGATTTCGGTAATGGGAAAGTACACATGGAACTTAGGCCGTGCTGCTTTGCCATTTTTAATTTTCATGTGATTCCGGCTATACGAAATGACACAGGCAACCTCTGGAAATGTGGAGAAAATAGTATCCGGTGTGGCCCAGTCTGCTGGAGTATCCGAGTGGTCGTTATCACAGTCCATGACAAGGCAATCTGCTGCTATGAAATGCTTCGCGCTGCGGTAGTTGTTGTCATAGGCAGCACATACATGATCCTTTCGAATCACTGCTTTAAAATCATCGCTGTTCATGATGGTATGCTGATTAGGATATAGGCAGTTTTTGGCATTGCCGGTGCAGGCTGCTGTATAAAGCGTTAATTGCATATGTTCTCGACCTCCTGTAATTCCTGTGTAAAATAACGGATTTTCTGATTATGTTTTTTTGCCTTCGCAATTTCAAGGGCCATGCCGGTTGATATAACACTTCCAAATACCCACATTTCTTGGCATTTACGCAATAGGACAATATCCATAAATAAGGCGAGACTGCGTTCGTTAGGATTGCTGTCTATCATGAATTGCGGGAAATATAAATGTGGGGCTAAGGGGATATAGCCACTATCAACGGCATATCGGCAATAGCGTCTGGCGTGGGCTGCATTTGTTTCCATATCGCCTGCATAGGGTGAGCAGATGTACACCAACGGACGAAAGGCAGGGTTTCCCACTGCCTTTTCTTCCTTATGGATATGTTTGATAGCATCACAGGCGGTTGGATCAAAATATCCCTCACTGTTTTTACAATTCTGCATTTTGTTCACCATCACAAGACAAAGCGGCACTATCGAAGCTGATGAATTTGATATTACTTGGAAGTATCGTCGTAAGAGTAGCTGCAACAGCAATGCCATAATTACAGTGGTAATACGCCATATATCGTTGTAGTTGGTTCAGCGCGCGTGTATTGAAATCGTGTAGCTTGCACTCAACGGGGATAGTCAACTGCCCGTTGGATATCCAAAAATCCGGAATATGTAACGGACTATTTTTCTTATGCACAATTTGCCAACTCGATCCGAGCTTTTCTTTGGGGAGTGTAAAATAGTTTGTGTAAATCGGTATTGCATGAATCTACTTTATGCCCC
>NZ_JAQDBC010000065.1:0-4634 GCF_027681725.1 Caecibacter sp. AF58-12pH5A
CGCTGGACGAAGCATTACCAGGAAAACCAAACCTACTACGTAGGCCTTGGCTGGGATCACGAATTTGACGGCACAGCCCGAGCCACGTACAATAACTTCAATCTCCCCGAAAAAGATGGCAAGGGCGACGCCGGCTTCTTAGAACTGGGCTGGTCCAGCCAAAGTCACAAAGACAACCCCTGGAACGCAGATGTCAAACTCCGAGGCTGGGTAGGCATGAAGAAAGGCATTGACTACACGCTGACTATCGGCAGAGCATTCTAAGACACGATCCACTTCACATAGCTGAAATAGCAATCTCTTTTAGTCAATTTACTACGGCAAACTGCTAAGAGAGATTGCTTTTTTTGCAATATGCAAAACTAATATACCATTTTATATTTCATATTAAAATTAATTATATTATAATGTAATTATATAATACTAGTTACTTATCAATGGGGAGATAAGCAGCTTCAGTGCGGGTTTTATGAAAAATGGGGAGGAATGAAAATGAAACAACATAGTAGAAGCATCATTAGCGGGCTCATCTTATCAAGTATCCTAGGCGTTACACTGCAAGCTTCGCCCGTTCAGGCGGCAGCCATTTCTCTTACTGGTGACCAGGTACAGGCTGAAAAGGGTGATACCAGTGGCTATGGGATTAGAGAGATTAATATGGACAACCCGGCCATCGGCAATAAGGATACAAATACCGCTTCTAACAATACCTTGACCATTAGCGGCGATATCATTACTTCAGAAGCCCCGGGCTCGGACATCTTTGGCGGCCTGGTCCGGGAGGAAGAGAATGCAACCATGACGGCAGCCAGTTCCAACACCGTTACCGTGTCTGACACGCTATTGGGCGACGGTGCTGGCAGTATTTCCATCTTCGGCGGCTATTTGATGGATTGGAATGAGGCGACTGCGGAAACCGCTGTTGAGATTCCGGTTTCTACTGAGAGCTTTACCGTAGCAGGGAATACGGTAACCGTGAACCCGGCCTCAGTTGCGGACGGAACAGCCGTATCTGTTTATGGCGGCGCTGCTTATGTGTGGGGCAATGCGACAACTACATCGGGGAGTAAAATAGGAATTGTTTATGATAAGTTTGTTGCTGCAGGCAATGTAACGGGCAATGCCGTTTATATCGGTACCAGCGCCGACGAGGAAGCGGCTGGTACCTATGCCAAGTCTGGAGATAACGGCACCTACGACAGCGTCTACGGCGGCTATTCGAGTAAAGGGAAGGTCACAGGGAATACCGTGGTCATGCGCAATAGTACTTTGACCAATACCGTCTCAGGCGGCAGCACCTACTTTCAAGAAGCCAACAAAAACCACGTAACCTTAGACAATATTACCATCGGCCCGGATACCAGTGGAAAGTCTTGGGATAATGGCGTAGAAATCTATGGGGGCAATGGCATGAACCTGGCCAGTGCCAATGAAAACGTCCTGACCTTGACCCACATCAATGTCGCCAATAGCCAGCGAAAGGTATATGCCATAGGCGGACTCGCAAATGGTTGGCTGACGTCTCCTATCGGTACGGAAGTAAATGAAGAGGCCGAAGCAGCGGAAAGCGATGGCGACGCCAATGGAAATATTGTAAACATTACCGACAGCAACCTCTATGTAGCCGCCGGTGGTGTATCCTCGACGGAGCATGATATCATGATACCTACCGATCACTCCGGAGGAGATTTTGCTGCTCTATGCTTCTACCGTGATGCCATAGGCAATGAGATAACTATCCAGGAAACCACCTCCGGTGCAACGACAATCCGAGGAGCCGTGTATGGCGGTGCTGCCATGAGGAATGCCCTGGATAATGAAGCCACCCTGATCAGCGGCGCTGCCAGCAAGATCATCGGCGGTGAAGCTATCTATGCTGATGCTACAGGCAATATTGTCACCGTGGGAAAAGCGGATTACTCCACAACACCTGTGATTGGCAATACGCTCGTGGGTGGCTATACAGTAGGGCGGTCTGGCAGCATCCATGACAACCCAACGGCTAACGATAATACGGTCTCTGTCTATGGTGGCACCATAGGAGCTTCTGTAGGAGACATATGGGGAATTATGACAGAGTTTGATGATCCACCCCAAGGCCTCATCGCCGGCGGCATGGCACCACCAAGTTTTTCCGCTGATGATAGATACTTAACAAGCAGCACCAGCTCCGGGAATAGTGTGCAAATCAGCCATAGCACCATTACAGACGGGATTTCCGACATCTATGGCGGCTGGGCCATCTCCGAAGCCTCAGGCAACTCCGTTACCCTCAGCGACACAAACGTCACCTTAGGGACTTCTTTTTATGAAGTTACCTATGATGGAGAAACCTATCAGAAATCGTATTTGCATAGCGATGGCAGTACGGCTAGCCGGATTATCGGCGGCGAAGCCTCCAATGGCTCCGCCTCGGGCAACTCCGTCACCATTTCCGGCAAAGGTGCAGAGCTGAATGATATTTCCTCCATCATCGGCGGCAAGGCATCCCTGGATGAAAAGAAACCGGCAGAAAAAGCAGAAGCCCTGGGCAACACCGTTTCCATCAGTGATGTCACCATCACAGGCGCAACAGATGGCCTGACCATCATGGGTGCCGATGGCCAGACCCGGGCAGGCGTCAGTACTGAAGAAACGGGCAGCACGGAAGAAGCTGGCAACACACTGTCAATTACCGATGCCACCATCAAAAATGTCACCACCATATACGGCAGCCATTCTGAAGACGGCTCTGTTTCCGGCACCACCCTTTCTTTGAAGAACTCCACCCTTGAGAGCAAGGAACTGACACTGGCTGGTGCCTATACGGAGTCCGGTACAGCAGCCAATGCCAATACCATTACGATCGATGCTGCGGACATTACAGGAATTAATGTTATCTATGGCAGCGCTAGTGGATCGGGTACTGCCGCTGGGAATACCTTTACCATCAAGAATAACAGCCACCTGGCCTTCAACCAGGGAGCCCTTGTAGGGGCCTATGGAGACACAACTGCCAACAATAATGAGCTGACCCTGGAAAATACGACCCTCACCAATATAAACCAGCTTGTGGGGGCAGAATCTTATGCTGGCAAGATAGAGCATAATACCACGTCTATTACCGGCGGCTCCCTGTCCTTTACAGGAGAGGCCTATGGTGGTGGTCCTGCTATTGCCGGTGGATATATGGGAATGCTGGTCAATGACAACGACCTTTCCCTGACCAGCGTGACTGTAACAGGGGCAAAAGCCATTGCCGGCGGCTATGGCTACTATTATGCCAATGATAATACAGTGAAAATAACCAAGAGCACAGCAGCAGATACAGAGTACATCTATGGCGGCCGTAGCTCCACCCAGGCAGATAGCAACGAAGTGTCCATAAGCGATTCCTCCCTTACAAAGCTGCAGGAAATCACAGGCGGCATATCGGAAGGCGAGGCGCTGGAAGAGTATGATGAGGAAACGGCAACCAGCACCATTATCTCTCCCAGTGCCAGTGCAAACAAAGTCTCTGTCAGCGGCGGCACGGTAACCACAGAAAAACTCTACGGCGGCTGGCTAAAAGATGATGAATATTCCACGGAAGGCGCCACAGGTAGCACCGACAGCAATACGGTCACCCTGGGCGACGGCGTCACAGCCGGAACCGTCATCGGCGGCAATAATAAGCTAGGCGGCTCGTCATCTAAGAATACCGTCACCATCAACGGCGGCACGGTAAAAGAAACCGTTGTGGCTGGCCAGACCCCGGCAGGCGACGCCTCAGGCAACACCCTGGACATCTACGGCGGTACCATCGGCACGACCGATGCGGCTGAAGGAAATACAAACCTCATCGCCGCGGCCTACACGAAAGACGGCGCAGCCGACAGCAACACCGTCAACGTCTACGGCGGCACACTGGGCGTCATGATGAGCCTCTACGGCGGCTACACCCCGGCGACTATCACGAAGAGCACGAACAACACGCTCAACATGCACACGACCAACAACACCGTCGAAAACCTGGGCTATTTCCAGACCCTCAATTTCTACGTACCGGGCGAAACCCAGGCCAATGACACGGTCCTGGAAGTCACGCAAACGGCTGACGTCCACGGCGCCTCCATCAACGCCAGCGTCGAAAACAGCGTCGGCTTGCGTCCGGGCCAGCACATCAACCTTATTCACGATGCCAATACCATCGACACGACCAGTGGCACGACGTACAGTATGATGCCGGACCGCGACTACGTCGTTACGCCGGGCCTCGTCCGCTACGACGTCCTCATCAAAAAGCAGGACCCGGAAACGATCGTCCTCTACATCCCGGAAGACAGTAAGGGCACAGTTATCCCGGCCACCAAGCTCATGACGTCCCAACGTAACCGCGCCATCAGCACCGTCACAGATGTTACAGACACGGCTTCTACCAGTGGCTATGAAGCTGCAATCGCCGCCTGGAATACAGAAACCGGCGTCAGAGGCAATATGGGCGGTAACTACGGCGACGTCGGCTGGGAAGACCACGAGGTCTGGAAGAAATACACACCCTACGTCCTTTTAGGAGGCAATGACCTCCGCTACGACGCAGACTCGACCACCAATACGCAAGGCTTCAATAGCGAACTGGGCTTCGTCAAACGCTCGTACCACGACGACTACATCGA
>NZ_JAQDBC010000066.1:0-4525 GCF_027681725.1 Caecibacter sp. AF58-12pH5A
AAGATGCAAATAAAAAGAGGATGTGGACAAAATGATTTCTCATTTTGTCACATCCCCCTATTTCTGTCTTTTATGTTATTCTTCATGTCCCATAACCAGCACTGTTAAGCCTGCAGCCGCCAAAATAGTGCGGTTGCGCTCCAGGATTTCATCAGGCGGCGTGACAAATTGCTCTTGCTCTATACCGGCTTCCCGCGCTTTGCTTACACCCATATTGTGGTAGGGGAGCAAATGCACCTCGTGCAGCTGCAATTGCTGCATATAGTCCCGTAAGGCATACATATTGGCTTCATCATCATTGATTTCATGAATCTGGGGTACGCGGATGACAATTTTTTCCCGCATCCGTTCATCCCGTGCCAGCGCTTCCAAATTAGACCAGATCCGTTCCGGATCTACGCCCACATAGGTTTTATGAGCCTGGCGATCCATATGCTTCAAATCAAAAAGGATATAATCGCACAGGGAAGCCAAGGCAGAAAGATCCTCTCGTTTCCCGTAGCCGCTGGTCTCGATGGCAAGCGTATAGCCGGCTTCCCGCACCGCTTCAGCTACGGTACAGACATAGTCTGCATGGGCCAGTACCTCACCACCGCTGAAGGTCACACCGCCACCGGATATGGCATAATAGTCGGCGTCCTTTTGCAGCGTCGCCAATAGTTCATCCAGCGAATAGGTCTTTGATTTTGTATACAAGGCCCCGGTACAGCAAGCCTCTACGCAACGGCCGCATTGTTTGCACTTCCTGTGGTCTATCACTACGCGCTCTGCCTGAAAGGAAAGAGCTTTTTCCGGGCAGGAACGGATACAGCTGCCGCAGCGGATACAGTCTTTTTCCCGGTACATGAGGGTATATGAAGGATCGAGCAATTCCGGATTATGTGACACCAGCGGCAGTGCAGTGGACAGCCTTTAAAAAACACGGTCGTACGAATGCCCGGTCCGTCTTCTGTAGAAAAGCGCTGGATGCCGCCAATATAGGTTTGCTTCATGAGGATCCTCTCCTATCGCAGGCACTTAGAAATCCGGGGTATGAGCCGTTCTGGCAATGAGTGCTTCCTGGACTTCGCTGTCTAATTCAACGAAATATGCTAAGTATCCGGCCACGCGGACCAAGAGATTCCGATAGTTTTCCGGATGCTTTTGTGCTTCCCTCAGTGTCTTATTATCGATAACATTGATCTGAATATGCTCGCCCATATTCTTAAAGAAGGTCTTTACGACAGCATCCAAAACCATGCGTCCCTTTTTGCCCTGTATACTGCGGGGGTCAAAGCGCAGGTTAAAGAGGCAGCCATCTTTGGCGTTCTTTTGATCCAAATGAGCTACAGAGTTGATGCATGCCGTCGGTCCGGACGTATCACGGCCCATTGCCGGCGAGCAGTTATCTGCTACTGCATCATAGGCAAAACGGCCGTCTGGCGTAGCCATGATGCATTTACCCTGGGACACGTTCATAGACTGGGATTCTACGACTTCTACATAGTGGCCGCCGCGGGAATCTCTGTATTTTTCCAGATTCTTGGCATAATGACGGACAATACCTGCAGCAATGCCATCGACGTACGCATTATCGTTGCCATACTTAGGCGCCTTCTTGAGCAGGGCCTGGCGGATCGGTTCAGCACCGTCAAAATTATGCTGCAAGGCATCCATGACCGTCTGAATATCCAGTACATGCTTCTGATTGACCAGTGTATCGACAGCTGCAATCGCATCGGCCGCATTGGCTACGCTGACGCAGAACGCACCGGATTCATAATACTTGGAACCGCCTTCCTGCAGCGATTTACCTTTATCAATACAGCCATCTACGAGCATGGACGTAAAGGCTACAGGCATGCGCGACGCGTGGAGTGAACCGACGACGTTGAAGCCGCGGAGCATCATGTCGACGAAATAATCATTCTGTTTATACAAGGCGTCTTCCAATTTTTCCAGCGTATCAAGCGTTTCTATTTTACCTGTCTGGGGCCCCAACTGTTCCCCGTTTACAGGATTAACACCATTGTTCAAGACGAGTTCTACACATTTCAGCTGGTTTACATAGCCAACGGTCGGACGGCCATCTGACTTACCGGCGACACCCGGCTGAACGCAGCCGTGGATGCCCCAGTTGCGGGCTTCTTCGAGGGTACAGCCTGACTTTTCCATGAGCATAGGGATAACCAGGTTATTATTGAAAAAGGCGGGCGTTGCCATACCGGCCTGGATCATGCGTAAGCCTTCATTCATCAAGTCCTGGTTCAAATGATCATGGTATTGGATGGACATCGTCGGCATGGACGTTTGTACAGCCTGATTGGCCTTGAGGCAAAGCATGGATACAGGATTCGTCGCATCGCTGCCGTCTTCCGGCTTCTGGCCGCCAATTATGATATTTTGCCAAAGCGGATAGCCTGCAAAAGACTGGCTATAGAATTTATCGCGCAGTTTCATAATACTCGTTACTTTAATGAAGAAGCATTCGATAATTTCAATCGCCTTGTCTTCCGTAATGCGGCCAGCCGCGAGATCGGCTTCATAAAAGTCATTCGTATACTGGTCGAAGCGATGGAACGATTCACCGTGTCCGTTATTTTCGATGTTCATGATGACATGCATAAACCATACGAACTGGACTGCTTCCTGGAAGGTTCTCGCAGGCTTCAGAGGAACCTGTGCACAAGCAGCAGCAATGTCAAGCAGTTCCTGTTTCCGTACGTCATCCGTTTCAGCTGCCGCTTTTTCCGCTGCCAATTGGCTAAAGCGCTGTGCATAGGCACCGGCCGCATCAATGTCGATCATTACGGCATGCCAGAAGTCTACCTGTTCCTGTTTTTCCTTGCTGTCGACCACCGTTTCTGCAATTTTTTTCTGACATTGTTCCTTATAATAATTGAGGCCCCGTTTTAAGAGGTTAAAATAATCGGGCAGGACATGCCCAGTACCGCAATCGCGGTTACCAACCGTAACGACGCCACTTTCTTCGGCATGCTTTACGTCTTCCGGCAAGGCCCGTTCTACTACCTTATCAAAGCTGATATCTTTCCAGTATGGCAGATATTCTTCCAGTATAGCCCGGTCTTCATCGGTTACGATCATGGGGTCACTTTTCCGTTTGCCAAAATCATCAATCTGTTCCAGTACCCATTCTGACGTATATTCCGGGAAAACAGGGGCACTACGGGGTTTATCTGCCTGGTTACCGACGATCAATTCGCCATCGAGGATAAAGATCTTCTTATTACGTAAAATATAGTCCAGCATATATGCCTTTTGCAGGACCGGCGGTTCAAAGGCATATTTTTGGATGGCCTCTGTCGCCAGTTTAGCCCGTTCGGCGCTCATAGTCGGCGTTTCATCGGTGAGCATCTTCTTCAATTGTTTTACACGGTCTGTCATTTGATAAAATGTTTCGCTCATACTGCTACCTCCTGAATCAAATAAACTTTAAGGAACTGTAAGTAATTCTCTTTCTAATTTAATTTAATTGTACAAGACAAATGACAAATCGTAAAACGAGCGATTAAAATGGTGACTATTAGAAACTCTCATACGCAAAAGACCTCCTGTCAAAGGAGGCCTTTTATTCATCAGATAGACAGACTGCCATCGTCTACAGCACGCTGTATGGTTTTGATAAAACACTGTACAGCCGGTATGGCCGTACTATAGCCCCGTACGGCTAAGCCTAAGCTGCGCTTGGCCGGCGGATCCAGTTCCCGTGTCGTAAGGGTAGGAAATTTATCCTTCGAAACGTGAATCAGCAGTTCCGGAATCATGCCGACGCCGAGATTTTCCTCAATCATATACAAGACAGCGTAATCTGAACTGGACGTAAAGGTAGGCATTAAATGAACGTCATGTTTCCTGAAGTAGCTCGCTACTTCAGCATCCATCCCGTCTACACCCCGGTACATAAAGAAGGGATGGCCTTCCAGTTCCTTCGCCGGAATAATGTCATAAGCCGCTAACGGCGAATCCTTCGGCATGACAATGACATACCGGTCTTCCCGCAAGGGAATCCAGTCGTATTCGTATTGAGGCTGCTTACTGAGGAAGGCAATGTCGATAAAGCCGGAATCCAGCCATTCCGTCAGGATGCCTGAGCTGTTTTCTTCTACCAGATCCAGCTGGATTTTGGGATACAGCTCACGGAACAGACGCATGATCTTCGGCATAATCGCACAGACAATAGTCGGAAAACAGCCAATGCGCACTTTCCCTTCTACAGTGCCCTTGACTTCGGTAAAATCCTGTTCCAATCGCTTATTCAGCTGCACGAGCTGGCGGATTTCCGGTAGCAGCCGTTCCCCTTCGAGCGTCAGTGCTACGCCCTTATTGCTCCGGCTCAATAGAGGAAAGCCGCATTCTTTTTCCAAGCTGTTCATCATATACGTAATCCCCGACTGGGTATAGCCTAAATCAGACGCCGCCTTAATAAAGCTCCCCTTATCTACGACGGCCAGCAATACCTCATATTTTGGGTTTGTCAAGTTAAGTGTGTAAGTTTTTTTAGGTATCATAAAAGAAGATGCGTTAC
>NZ_JAQDBC010000067.1:0-4506 GCF_027681725.1 Caecibacter sp. AF58-12pH5A
AAGTGCGTAAGTTAGTAAATTGGTTACCGGTAACTTACACACTTCATTTTACACTCCCATTCGTCTATTCCAAACTGCATCCTGCCACAATATTCCACCAAAATTTAAATAATGTAAGCCCACAATCATAATCATTGTTATGATTCGTAAAGCTTCAATTCCTATTAAATCATGCGTATGAGATCCCATAAAATTACCTCTCCAATAATACCTCAATTTGCAGCACTAGGATTTTCTATTACAAACTTTTCTAACTCCGCTCACCACTTTGTTTTTTTCATCATTTGACATGGAAAAACAGAATATTCCAGCTATGTAAATGATGGTATAGACAAGAATTTTTGATATAAATATAATAATAGAATGTGATGCAAAAATCAAATTTCCTATGTAGCCAATTATTAAACAAAGCCCTACGGTAATAGAAATGTGCAGCATTTCATTCCAAAATCTGCGAATATCCAGGTGAATTTGTTTGGCATAGAACCAGTTCATCGCCAGTCCATTTCCCAATACCATGGCAATCGCCGTTGCAACAGCGCAACCAATACCACCATAATAAATGCCTAAAGGAATGGCAAGACAGAGATTCAACACACCTACACAAAAATAAATCCTTGCCCTAAAAGTATATTGATTCATAGCTTGCAATATAGCCAAGCCAATATTCTGGATCAAATCAATAGTAAATGGGAGGATAATCAGAATAGTAATCCAGTAGGCATCTTCAAATCCACGTCCAGCCCAAATCTGAATAAATTGTTTGCCGAATATGATAAATCCTGTAGCTACTAATGCTAACAGATAATACTGCCAACGTCCAATCTGGATGAAGAGGTCAGATAATTTTTGAACCGGTTCTCTTTTGGCAACAATTTCTGTGACATGTGGTAAATATACGCCAGAAATAGCTGTTGAAAGAGCCATATAATTCATATAAATCAAAGAAGCAATAGAATAAACTGCTACAGCTGCGGTTCCGCTGACAATCCCTAAAATGACCTGATTCGTCTTCCAAAATACCTGGTCAATCAAACTGACAGCAAAAACGCTCAATGCTAACCGTTTAAACGAATGAAACAATTCAGAATTCCAGTAATGGTATTTGATTCTGATATGCAGTTTGAAAAAGCAATAATAAATTCTGGATATAATCAAAAATATATTGATTCCCGTCTGTACTGCAGCTACCGAAAAAGCGCTGGGATGACGTTGTAAAACCAATACAACCAGAATAGGTTGTAAAATCAACTGCAATGTTTCCAATCCTTTCAAGAAGAAGAAATGTTCATGCGCATTGATAACCGCGCGAAATATCATGGTAGACAGTGTAATCGCAATGTTGAATAAAAGAAGGATGAACATATCTTTTGCTTCCATTAACTCTGCGGCAGTCATGGAATTCCCAAAAGCCGTATCAAGGAAAAGATAACAAATTCCCCCAACAATCAGTGCCAGGCACGTTACAATGCCATATCCACGAAGAGAAATAGCCAGAATATTTTCCATGCCTTGCTCATCATCAAGGGCTTTATACTTTGTATAAAAACGAATAACCGCAGCTGTCAGGCCGAAATCCATAATACTGAAATACGCAATCAAGGACCCTATCAACTGATAGAGTCCATACTCGCTTTTGCCAATATAATGAAGTAAAATCGGAACATATAAAAAGCCGATTACGGCGTGTAATATGATATTGACATAACTCAATAAAATTCCTAATTTACGCTGATTCATGGTTCTCCTTTTTATATGTGGACAAAATCAATGCGTAACCAAGTCCCATAAGAATCCAATAACAACAAGTGATACTCATGTTATCTCCCAATCCGGAAGCCATAATCCCTGCCAATGAAATAAAGAAAAATATGCATCGTTCCCTTTCCTGCTGCTCACCAGCCAATATAATCCTTCTTATTAGCTGGAATGCTAAAAAAAGAGCAGGCAGTAAATAAATGACTAAACCAAGAATCCCCGTTTCTGCAAACCGGGCAGAATATTCACCCAATGCCGGAAAACCTGACTTCATGATTCCCTTTTCTTTCTGATTTTTTATCCAGTATTGCACTTCAGAATCTGCTCTTCCTGATTCTGATAAATAATCAGGCACATAGGCATTTCTCAATGATTTTCCAACTCCTAATATCGGATAATCTTTTCCTATAGCAATACTTGCTTCCAACATGGAAAATCGAGCCCTATTGCTTCTCTTATCCTTGCTAGTTAAGGAACCCAGGTTATCATTTATATAGGAAGCCATTTCTGTATTAGTTTCATCACCATACCCCATAGAATGCCCTTGTGGACTTCCTGGCATAAAACTTAACGAAAAAGTTGCAATAGCAAAAGTTATAAAGGAAAAAGCCACAATAAAAAACGTTCGTTTTAAAAATTGTCTTTGCCTTTTCCATAAAGAAAAGAAAATCAGAAGAATCAGTTCACCAATAAAAAGTACATTTGCCGTTCTTGCTTTTGTTAAAAAAAGTCCATAAGTAAAGATGAACATTATCAATATGAGCATAATCTTACTTTTAGCATTCTGGTTCTGACCAAATCGATACCAAAGAAAGGGCATAGCAAATGCCGAAAAAATACCATAATAAGAAGGCTCTGCAAAAAGTGACCGCAACTGCCCCTTCCATAAAAGTGGCGGCCACCAGGTTCCATTAGACTTTATGTCATGGACAATCGGATTTAGCACACATAATATATTTTCAGCAATAGGACTACCACTTAAGTAGAAGAAATCTATTATATTATACCCACAAACCAGAACGGCAGCCGTAAACACAGCTTTCGTTAAAATAGAAAAACCTTCATGTATGTCCTTTCTATACCAGGCAAAAATAAGATAAGGTAGTGCGAAGTACCAAAAAGTTTCCAAAATAAAACTTTTAATAGGGCGAGCGAACATCCAGATTTTTAATAATGACTCTGTATCTACTTGTATGCCTTTATTTAACAAAAATTGCTGAACAAGAGGCAGTTTCTCAATTTGATCTGCAGGTCCAGTCAGAATGGCTTCATAATAAGGATAGATTGCTAATCCATGCAAAAAAGACAGCATAAGAATAAAAACATAGGCTGCAATATAAATAAAAAATATTCTTTCTTCTTTATGAATTTGCAGTTCTTCCCTTTTAAAAAATGTATATCCTGAGAAAAATGCACCTACAAGGATGGGATAAAAGCTTAAATCTTTTCCTAAAAATGCACCTATGAAATTAAGTTGTAAAAGACGAGGTATATTGGGAAAAATTAGAAACAAAACTACAAAAAAGAATAATTTATTTCGTAATTGTATAGGCATGATATCCTCTTTCTATAAATTAATTAATCATTTGCACTATTTTCTGTGTTTTTTATACATATTTTTCAAAATCCCATTCAAAAAAATAAACACTCCATATAACAAAAACGCTCGATGCATTATCAAGTAATACTGCAATCGTACCTTCCATCCCATTTCAGAGGTATTCGCATTTTTACCCATCGAGCGTAATAAGTTCGAAAAATTTTTCTTAACAGAAAGGTAGCGTTGAAAAATGGAAATTTTGTCATTGATAAATTCCATTTTTATCAAGCTTGTCAACGTCATAACCACCCGATTAGGCAATTGTTTTTTTAAATAATTTGCCTGATCTATTTCTTGTAATTTTGAAAAAAATAATTCAAAATTTCTCCAATATGCCACATTATAACTCCTTGTTGCTTGTCCTTTCCGTACTACATAATAGTATAATGGTTTTTGCATGACAAACATACTGTTTATACTATATAACATTTCAAATATGGCAATTTGATCTTCACAATGAATAATTCCTTTACCAACTTCTAATGCATCCTGAACAAAACACCGCTTAAAAAGCTTTGACCAGAGAAAACCGCTCATACCAGCTAGTCTTGTACTTTTATCGTAAAGAAAATTCTTTGCCAAGAGCTGTTGAATTTTCTTCTTGTCATAATAACCTAATGCAGGGCGAATTGAAGCAGGTATCACCCGTTCATCTTTTACATCGTAGTATTGGCAGGAAACCATATCCGCCTGATACTTCTGCTGACATCGTAGCATGAGTTCTACAATTTGGGGCGAAACATAATCATCAGCATCAACAAACATAATAAATTTTCCATGGGAGTGAAGAAAACCATTCAATCTAGCTGCTGTAACTCCAACATTTTCTTGCATAATAAAGTAAATTCTCGAGTCTTTTGCTACATATTGTTTACAAACAGATGAACTATTATCAAGACTTCCATCATCTACTAAGATAATTTCAATATTTTTATAAGTTTGCAATAATAAGCTATCCAAACATTTTACTAAATACTTCTGGACGTTATACACGGGGATAATAATAGATACTAATGGTTTCGACTCTATTACTTTTTTAATCATCTATCTCACCTACCAAAAGTTAAAAAATATTTTCTATTTTAGAATGGCTCTGTCACAACAAATGGTTGATTTTGACGAGAAATAGCGTATAATAATAGTAAGAA
>NZ_JAQDBC010000068.1:0-4384 GCF_027681725.1 Caecibacter sp. AF58-12pH5A
TGTGCCCCCGTCAGCACCGAGAAATCGGTGCTCCTTTTTCGTAATCAGCGGCGGTCCAGGGCTGCCCCCTAGGGGGCGCAATGCCCCTGTGTGGGCATTGCGGTTCTAACGCGTATCCCCGATTATGATACGCGTTAGAAGGGGACAGTGACTTATCTGCGCGTTCAGCAGATAAGTCGAAAGGGGTTCATTAGAAGGTAATCACACAACAAGTGTGCCCCCGTCAGCACCAGAAATCGGTGCTCTTTTTGCGTAATCAGCGGCGATCCAGAGCTGCCCCCTTAGGGGCGCAATGCCCCTGTGTGGGCATTGCGGTTCTATCGCGTATCCCCGATTATGATACGCGATGGAAGGGGACAGTGATTCATCTGCGCGTTCAGCAGATGAATCGAAAGGGGTTCATTTGAAGATAAAAATTATCTACAATAAAATGAACCCCTTCAGGTCCAAATGCTCCGCATCCGGCCCAGCTCCCCCACAGGGGAGCCCATTTAAGCACCGAGAAATCGGTGCTCTTTTTGCGTAATCAGCGGCGGTCCAGAGCTGCCCCCTAGGGGGCGCAATGCCCCTGTGTGGGCATTGCGGTTCCAGTGCGTATCCCCGATCATGATACGCAATGGAAGGGGACAGTGACCGATCTGCGCGATACGCAAATCGGTCGAAAGGGGTTCATTTGAAGATAAAAAATATTTAAATGAACCCCTTCAGGCCATCTAGTTAACGAATCTTTCATCATCAGTATAAGCTCCTATGGCAAACTATCTATGCTATACTATATATATCAAGCGAGGAAGGGATGTGAGTATATTGACTTGGAAAAAGACCGTAGCTCTTGGCTTGGTTTTGGTGCAGCTTGGTTTGGGCAGTGCCTTTGCTGCTGCGCCCGATTTGTCCGGTCTCGTTGTCAGGGAGCCTGGGACCTTCTGGCGTCTCGATGCTGTCAATAAAGCAGAAGTACCGCGAAATTACCGCGTCGATGAAAGCCTGCGTATGAGTGGTAGTGCCCAGCCGTCAGCTTTGGCGGTAACGGCGATTTTGCACGATTTGCATGAACGTGGCGTAACGCCCCGGCAGGTCAGACTTGTAGATCTGCGCCAGGAAGACCACGGCTTTTTCAACGGTACAGCTGTGAGCTGGTACGGCAAGGATAACTGGGGCAATGTTGGCCGCAGTGAGGCTTGGATTACGAAAGACGAAGAAAAGCGCCTGACAGCTGCAGAAGAGAAGAATATGACCTACTACGATCTGGGCAAGAAAAAGGTTCCCGTCGCAGCCGGTACGACCTACGTAGCCATTGCACCTACAGAAGAACAGCTGGCGTCCATCATGGGCATAGGTTACAAGCGCTTCCCTTCAACCGATCACATCTGGCCGGCTGCTAGTGAAATCGATCAATTCCTGGCTTGGTCTCAGACCTTGCCTAAGGATGCATGGCTCCATTTCCACTGCGAAGCAGGTGTGGGAAGAACTACAGCTTTTATGACGATCTGGGACATTTGGCACAACGTCCAAAAAGACAGCTTGGAAACAATCTGTGCCAGGCAAACAGCCCTGGGCGGTCAGGATATCCTGCACCTGACCAGTAAAAATAAAACGAAAGAACTGGAAAATGCTGACAAGCAATATCGCCTGCGCCAGTTCTACGAGTATGCCAAAGCCTATCAAAGCGGGCAAACACAAGAGTCCTGGTCCGCATATCTTCAGCAACATACCTAGAAAATTTTACGAGGGGGAAATGTTATGACTATACGCTTGCAGTATATAGGGGAAGATCCTGTTCTTGAAGCAGGGGCTTCCTATCCATCTTTTGATCCGCTCCGTATCCGCAGCCATGGCGATCGCCTGAGCGGTACCATCTTATTGCCTGGTGGCGTAAAGGGGGAACTTCATCCGTGTGCTATTCTTTTGCAGGGCTATCCCGGCTATACCGTGACCTACGATATCGGCCAGGCTCTGCGACGGGCGGGCATCGTTGCCATAAACGTCCTTTACCGCGGCTGTTGCGGCAGTGAAGGGGAGTATTCCTTCCATGGCATGATTGAAGACGCCATACAGGTCGCTACGTGGCTTCACGAGCCCAATGTATATGAACGGTATGACATTGACCCAACGCAAATCTTCTTCGTTGGCCACAGCATGGGAGGCTTCACGGCCATAAACGCCATGCGCCGCCTGCCTTGGATTCGCGGTACGGCCGTCATGTCGCCGTACGATTTGCCCAGTGCCTTAGAGAGTATGGGCGAAGAAAGCGTGCAAAATCTCTTGCACGAAGGGGCAGAAGTACTTCATTGCAAAGGGCCTGACTCCCTTTTTGCCGATGCCCTCTATTGTCGCGACGAAGGCTATGGTATTGCCCAGGCCTTCGACGACCTGAAAGACAGAAATCTCTATTTCGTCGGTGCCACACGCGACACTATTGCGCCGGCAGAGCTCATGATAGAGCCCCTCTGGCAGCAGCTGGCCAGCCACCAAACAGCAGCAAACCAGCAGTACGATATGGTCGAAACAAGCCACGGCTTTGACGAAAAGCGCCTCACTGTGAGCCGTCTTTTTGGCCAGTGGATTGCCGAGGTTATACAGTAACGCAGACAAAAATCCCTGTATCCTCTCCGCCTTTACGACGGAGCAGATACAGGGATTTTGTTATGGAATAAAAATGATATCAGGCTTTTTTCTGAGCAGCCAATTCAGCTTCTTCAATAACCTTGCTGTGTTTCTGGCCATATACATAATAAATGATCAGGCCGATAACAATCCAGGCGGCAAAGAGTGCATGTGTCAGCGTGGACAGTTCATAAATCAGGTAGAAGCAAACGATGGCGCCAATAGGAGCGATGACATAGAGGAGCGGGCAACGGAATTTGCGTTTAATTTCCGGGTGTTTCCGGCGCATGACGACGATGCCGATGAAGTTAACGAAGAATACAGCCAGTGTGCCTGTGTTCGACAATTCAACGATGTGCATGAGCGGTACGAAACCGGAGATAACAGCAATGAGAATGGAGCCCAGCGTCGTAACGATGTACGGCGTGTGGTATTTCGGATGGATCTTACCAATCTTAGCCGGCAGCATGCCATCACGGGATACGGCAAAGAAAATACGGGACTGGCCGAAGAGGTATACAATGAGCGTCGTGATGATACCGGCAATGGCGCCGACTGCAATGAGGTTGGCTACCTTTTCCCAGCCGAGGAGACGCAGCGCGTACGCAACCGGTTCCGGTGTATCGAGCATGGTGTAGTTGACGGCAGCCGTCAAAGCCAGGGACATACAAATGTACAAGGTCATGCAGATCGTAATAGAAGCAATAATCCCAATCGGCAAGTCGCGAGACGGATTCTTACATTCTTCTGCCGACGTAGCTACGGCGTCAAAGCCCATGTACGAGAAGAATACGATAGCAGCACCACTGATGACACCACTTGCACCGAACGGTAAGAACGGATTCAGGTTAGCCATGTCAGCGTGCGGTGTAGCAATAGCAACGAAGGCAATAATAGCAGATAACGTAACCACGACGAGAATGGCATTGAGCTTGGCGCTTTGTTTTGTGCCACGAATGAGGACAAAGCAGAGCAGAAGAATGATGATGATTGATGGCAAATTGACCAAGCCGCCTTCAGCAGGGGTTTTGAGCAGATAATCAGGAATGACATACCCCAAGGATGCCGTCATACCGGCCAAATACCCGGAAAAGCCGACGGCTACAGCCGCACCGGTAACGGTATACGCCAGTAGCAGTGACCAGCCACATAAGAAAGCCATGCCTTCACCGAGAGAAGCAAAGGTGTACGAATACACACTACCCGATGCAGGAATAATGGAAGCGAATTCGCTATACGTCAAGCCGACGAGAATACAGAGGACACCGGCAATAACGAAGGAAAGTGCCAGACCAGGGCCGGCATAGCGGGCTGCAGCAATACCTGTCAAAACGAAGATACCAGCACCGATAATACCGCCGACGCCAAGGAAGGTCAAATCGAAGGCCGTCAGATTCTTCGTCAAGGAAGAACTGGCAGCATCATTCTCCAGCTGGGCCACAGACTTGGTGTGGAAAAATGACATACCAATCACTTCTTTCTATTAAGTTTTGAAAAGAACAAGTTGAAAAAATAAAGCGGAAAGAATAAAAAAATATTGGTAATACATAAAAGTGAAGTACTTACTTACACGTCCCTGCATATAGTTTACTACAATTTAAAAAGAATAGCAACACACTTTAGAAATATGGTTAAGAAAAGTAGCCAATTAAAACTATAAAGTAACGTTACTATGTTCACAATATTTAAGTTTTTCGTATTGGATTAATCTTAGTGATAAATAGGGTGTGTCAAGAGTTTTGTGTAAATCGATTCAATAAGCAACATCGTATTGCTGCAT
>NZ_JAQDBC010000069.1:0-4155 GCF_027681725.1 Caecibacter sp. AF58-12pH5A
ATGGGGCATAAAGTAGATTCATGCAATACCGATTTACACAAACTATTTTACACTCCCCGGATTCTTTTCACATTTGGAAATTCAATTCCTGTAGTACAAAAAGTTACAGTGAGTTCGATAACGATACTGTAGAATCATTCGAGCTGCGCATTGTCGCTTCCTCTGTTGCCGCATCGTATGTATGGTAACTGATACAACACCAAGATAGGGATTGGCATACACATTGCAGAGAATATGCTGATTGTGGACATCCTTAACCGGGGATAGCAACTATTCCCGGCTTCTTTGTATATGCTCTACTTTTTCACAACTATCGTCAACAATACGAGATCTTCGTCGCGGGTGTTTTCGATGGTGTGTTCCGAGCCTTGCGGGCAGATGTGCATGACGCCGGGCTGCAGCAGTTCTTCCCGGCCATCACAAATAGCTCTGCCTGTGCCGGACAGGACGTAATTCAGGTCGTCGCCCGAGTCCTGCCTATGCGTGCCTATACAGCCACCCGGGTGGATTCGCGTGGGAATGATGCGATAGGCATCGTCGTTGAACATGCGGACAGTCATGGTGCCTGTACCGTCATTCATGCAGGGCATGGTCATTTCTTTCATCGTACTAAAATCAATCAACATTGTACAGGTCTCCTCTCATGTGTATCCAAAAAACCGGGCAGTCTAGGAAATTTCCCCAGCTGTCCGGTTTGGTATGTGCGTTTACTTTTTCCGTGTCAAGAGACAGACCGATTCCACATGGGACGAGTTAATAGAATTGATGTATTTGCGATTTTTGGCAAAATGGTCGTATGCGGGAACATATCGACTATTTTGTACGTTCGTGGGAACATATCAATATTACTCCTTATTTGTTACGCAACTCGTAGTCATTCAGCAAATCCTGGAAGACCGGATACTCTTTAATTTTGTCAATCTTATTTTTAAAAATAGAATATTATTACACTTTAAATTAAGAGCTATCGTCAATCAAAAAGACATATCTCATTTAGTGGCTTAAGCTACTGAATGAGATATGTCTAGGTAACAAAATAATGAAACGCATACACAATAGCGTAAGAAACCTACGTAGACTCCTGGCGGAACAGCCGTGTCCGAAAACGACAGAGAAAGTGATCTTCTTTCACTGTTAGTTGAGGCCGGCCTTAGGATGCTCGAAGTAGGTTTCTGGAGCGGAGCTCAAATTAAGCTACCGTGTAAATACAGTAAAATTTAAATGACTTTAATTGGTCACCAACACCACTTGACAAAGAACCCAATAAGATAATTTTCAATACGAAATTACCTTACTACTGTTTTTGATTTATGTTCCAAACTCTTTTTTAATATAATTTCCTTTATTTAGTGTAACAGTTTATTTACCTTTAACTATTACTTCATCATTTTCAAGTACGATATCTATATGTTTTACGTCTGTATGATCTAAGTAGTAATCTGTGATTTTGTCGCGTACTTCTTGTTCAACAACACGACGTAACGGACGCGCACCCATTTGTTCGTCGTAGCCTTTATCAATTAACCAATCTTTGACATCTTGTGTAACGTCCATTGTGATTCCTTTTTTATCTAATGTTTTTTGAACATCTTCTAATAATAAGTTCACGATGTCTTGTAATGCATCTTTACCTAAATGCTCGAATTTAACGATACCATTGAAACGGTTAAGGAATTCAGGGCGGAAGAATTTTTTCATTTCATCCATAATATCATCAAACTCTTCATTTCCATCGCCAAAGCCAGCATTAGAAGTACAAATAATAATTGTATTTTTAAAGTTAATGACATTACCTTGACCATCTGTTAAGTGACCATCATCCATAACTTGTAATAATAAAGTTAAGATTTGTGGATGCGCTTTTTCAATTTCATCAAATAAGATAACTGAGTATGGGTTACGTCTAACTTTCTCTGTTAATGTGTTTGAATTATCATCATAACCTACATAACCAGCAGTTGTTCCAATCATTTTGGATACAGCAGTTTGATCACTATATTCACTCATATCTAAGCGTATTAACGCATCTTTATTACCGAATAAATCCATTGCTAACTGCTTTGCAAGTTCTGTTTTACCTACACCTGTAGGACCTACGAAAAGGAAGCTACCAATTGGACGGTTGCCTTCATCAAACCCAGCACGGTTACGACGAATTGCACGAGAGACAAGATCAACAGCTTTATCTTGACCAATAATTTTATCTTTTAAACGCTTATCAATATTTTTCAATCTTTCGATATCACTTGCATCCATTTGAGATACAGGGATACCAGTTAAACGTTCAATTGTATCTGAAACGTCTTTTACAGTAGCTTTAGTATTATGTGCAACATTGCTATTTTTTAGTTTATCTTCTAGTTCTTTAATTTCTTTTTGGATTTTGTCAGCTTCTTTATATTCTTCATTACTCACGGCTTTACTTTTATCATCTTGTAATTGTGCAATGCGCTTTTCAATTTCCACTTTATCTATTGCAGGATTTTGTGCTGACAAGTGAGCTGCAGTAATATCTAGTACGTCAATAGCTTTATCTGGCAATAAACGTTGAGGAATATATTGAATGGATAAATCTACACAAGCTTTTAATACATCATCTGGTAGTTCAACATGGTGATGTTCTTCAAATTTTTCACGTATACCCTTTAAAATATTAAAAGTGTCATCAGCACTTGGTTCATTAACAATTACTTCATTAAAACGACGTGCTAATGCAGCATCTTTTAAAATATTATTCCGATATTCATCTTGTGTAGTTGCACCAATAATTGAAATTTCACCACGACTTAATGCAGGCTTAATAATATCTGATAGCCCTTTGCTACCAGAATCACTGCCAGTTGAACCTGAACCAATAATTTGATGGATTTCGTCAAAGAATAACACAATATTTTTCGCTTCTTTAACAGCTTTAACTAATTTTTGGATATTTTCTTCAAAAGCACCACGATATTGTGTACCAGCTTCTAAGGAAGAAATATCTATTGAGATGATTTCTTTATCTTTAATAGATGATGGTACATTGCCTTTAACTATAGCTTGTGCTAAACCTTCAACAATAGCTGTTTTACCTACACCAGCTTCACCAACTAAAATAGGATTGTTTTTATTACGTCTACTTAAAACTTCAGCAGTTTCTTGGATTTCTTTATCACGACCAATTACTGGATCTAATAAATCATCGCGTGCTTCTTGTGTTAAATTACGGCCAATTTGATCTAAATAATTACCTTCACTATTTTGTCTTTGAGAATTAGATTGTTGAAGTGCACGCGCGTTTTGCTCAGCAGAATTCCCACCTTGCTGTTGTCGTAATTGTGCTAATTGTTCCGGAGAAACTTCTTTGCCATTGATATAATATCTTTTAGTACCACTATTGACAGATTCTTGCATATCTTGGAATATTCTTCTGAATATTGAATCAAAATCATCATTGAAATATCCGTTATTCATACATATCACCTCTTAAAAATTTTTAAAATACTTAAGACAACAATTAAATCATAAATATTATAATGAACTAATTGTACAAAATGGTACAATAGAAAAAAGTATTAGCTTTCTTCTGATAAGAATTCCTCCTATTCTAGGTTGAGATTTTTTTTACTTCAAAACTGCGAACAGCTTCTCTTTTTATTCTCTGATATTTGGATATTTGTTTTCAAAAGTAGTTTAAGAATAAACCAGTTTTCACCATCTTCGTCAATCATTCGTGCTGTGTGTATTTTGCCTCGGCTGCTCGGCTGTTTGTTACTTCGATGACATATTGATTATCGTCTATGTCTATATTACTTTTGAAGTAATCATAAAACAACAACAATTCATCTTCTGATACAACCCCTGTTTTAATTTTTTTTGACATTTTGACATTAGTAACTTTCTCTGTTCTTATTTTATCATTTAAGAAAATAAAATGCAAATAAGCAAAATTAATGTTTTTAAGCATATTATATTATTTTAAGCAAAACTGTTACGTATATATGCTTGTGATGCTAGTATGGTTTCATGGACACACTTAGTTTAAGTTATTACAATTAATTTAGGAGGGTGTGTTCAATGAAACATAAAAATAATGGCAAACGTTATAATGATGATTTTTGGGGAGTGTAAAATAGTTTGTGTAAATCGGTATTGCATGAATCTACTTTATGCCCC
>NZ_JAQDBC010000007.1:0-401 GCF_027681725.1 Caecibacter sp. AF58-12pH5A
TCAAGATGCAAATAAAAAGAGGATGTGGACAAAATGATTTCTCATTTTGTCACATCCCCGTTCTTCTTACTGTGTGAGGGGTTGGAACTAAAACGTTGCTCTTGATAGGTAGTTCAAATACCTAGAGCTAAAAGAGAACTTAGAACTTATACCGTACGGCGGCCATCCAGGTGTTGCTACGGACGCTGTCGCCTTTCTGGTACTGGTAACCGATGCCGTAGGTCATGTCGCCTTTTGTGGCTTCCAGGCCTAAGCGGCCGTAGAAGGTACCAGAGTCGGCGATGTCATAGCCAAAGGCGTTGGCTGTACCATCGAGGCTGACCGTTTCCATACCGGTTCGGTCGCCCATTGTCCAGAGGTAGCCTATTTCAGCGATCGGTTTCAGCATCCAGCTGCCGTGC